>QKAA01000009.1 GCA_003247275.1 bacterium
CTATTGGTATAACCGAGTAAATGGAGTCAAAACCTGCATTTTCCGTTATTTCAATGCGGCAGGTTCTAGTTTGTTAATCACTCCACCTGAACGAGGAGAAAACCACCAACCAGAAACGCACATTATCCCCAATATTTTGCAGGTAGCTCTTGGTGCACGAGAATCATTTAGTTTGTTTGGTAATGATTACCCCACAGATGACGGAACTTGCGTTAGAGATTATATTCATGTTGATGATTTGGCAGAAGCTCACGTGTTAGGGCTCAACGCTTTGATAGATAACAAATTTGAATTTGATATTTTTAATTTAGGTAATGGCCGAGGATTTTCCAATATGGAGGTAGTGGAAGCAGCACGAAAAGTAACTGGCCACCCTATTCCAGTCACTATTTCTGAAAGAAGACCAGGAGATGCAGCTCGATTGGTGGCCGCAAGTGACCACGCTCATGATGTTTTGGGGTGGAGTCCAAAAGTTACTGAACTTGAAACTATCGTCGCTTCGGCTTGGGCTTGGCTTTCAAAGACTGATTAAGTTTCTGGAAAAATGCTTGATAGGCAAAGAGTAGTTTCGCTTTTGTTTCCCTACTATTGAGAATTGCAACGACTTCTTCGTGGTTGGTGGCGTTGGTGCCGTCGGCAGCGATGACATTGGTGATGGTGGAGATGCCTAAGGTTTTCATCCCACGATTGGCGGCAATGATTATTTCGGGAACGGTGGACATACCTACCGCATCGACTCCCAAAACTCTTAAGGCTGTAGAATCTGCGGCAGACTCATAGGTTCTCCCCGTGAGACAGGCATATACGCCTTCATGAATATCTTGGTTGTCTGATCTGAATAATTCTGATATTTTTCTGTCATAGAGTTCATTTTGAGGTTGAAAAAAGAAATTATTACCAAAATCGTGATGTGGCCCTAGGAGTGGATTTTGCATAAATATATCTAAGTGAGAGCGGATAATCATTAAATCGCCGATGGAGAACCTGGGGTTTAGGCCGCCGGCGGCATTGGTGGCAATGTATAGCTTGCAGCCTAATGAAGCGACCACATGAACGGGAAAGATAACTTGCTCCATGCCGTTATTTTCGTTGGCTACTTCGTAATAATGCTTTCTACCTTTCAAACCAATAATGGGGACACCTTCTAAATAACCAATGATAAGCAAACCCTCGTGGCCGGCAACGGTGGTGATAGGAAAATTGGGAATATCTTTGTAAGGAATGGTGGCGATTGGTTCAATTAAATCGGCGATTTTGTCTAGGCCGGAACCTAAAACTAAGGCTGCTTCTGGTTTAAAATCGGTTGAGCCAAATTGTTTTTTAATATACGAAACTGCTTGATTTACTTTTTGTACGTATTGGTCCATTTTGGCTCCTTTTTTACGATTATAACAAGAAAGCGAAAACCCCGACTGTGAAATCGAGGGATGAGCGATATCAATATCGGTTAAGCGAACAGTGCGTTAAAAACCTCGACCGTAAAGTCGTGGGTTGAGGTTTATATCCTGCCAAAGCCAATAGCGTCAGGAGCGGCTAATTCTGTTCCTAACATTTTGGCGGGAAAGAGAGTATTTTGACCAAATTGTTGATTTAGTTGATCGATGGCTGCAGTTAGTTTTTCATTTTCAAGCATGGGATCAAACAGAGTTAATTGAGTGCAATCTTTTTGACTGAGATCGCCACAAGAAATTGTGATTTTCTTTGCCTGTTTAAAGGGGATGTTTGAAGCAAGTTTGATAAAGTGGTGAATATAATCGTTATTGTTATTAATTGGTTTTATTAGTTTTTTGTGCTGATGCCAGTGCTGGTGATTTTGATTCACAATACTTAAAAATAAACTGCCGGCTTGATAATTTTCTCTTCTGATTCTTTGGCTTAATTGATGAATTAACTTGATTAAAATTGGAGTGGTTTCGTTAGGGATATTGGTGGGTTTGGGCAAGACATATGAGTGACTAAAAATTTTTCTAGCCCCCTTTTGATCGTCGATTTCCCAGCCTCGTAACCTTTGATACCAATAGAGAGCATTGATGGAACGAAAGGCAGATTGCAGCAGTGGGAGCGGGGCATGTAAAAATTGTTGGGAGCTGGTGATACCGACCTGATTGAGTCTGATTTGATTTCTACTACTAATGCCGTGGATATCGGTGAGTTGGAGTTTGGCGAAAATCTGATCGATGTTTTGGGGAGTAATGCTATCTAAGCCATTGGGTTTATGTAAGCCGGCGGCAGTTTTGGCTAAAAATCTGTTAGTACCAATGCCAATAGAAACACTGACATGCTCCCCTACTTCATGTTTAATTCTGACCTTCATATCTTTGGCGTGATGAATCATATGTTGTTCAGTCATGTTTGAGCTGTCTTTGAAATCGAGACTAAATTCGTCGACGGACTTAGGAGTGATGTTGGGGGTGTAATCGCTTAGGACCTTTTTGAGGGCGTGATGGATGTGACGATATTTATTAGGGTCAGTAGGTAAGACAATTAACTGGGGAAATTTTTGTTTAGCTTCTTTGACCCTCATGCCTGTTTTGATACCTTTGGTTTTAGCCTCAATAGAAGAGGCGAGAATACAGCCATAGCCTTCAACTGAGGCAGCGACGACTACAGGCTTGTGGCGAATCAGGGGGTTGGCTTGTTGCTCAATAGTGGCAAAACAAGAATTAATATCAACATGCATGACTTTAGGTGCATCTTGGTTAAAGTCATTAGATAGCAGATAGTGAGTCACTTTTGGTCATTTTCCAGGTTAAATTTTCTGCATCGAAAATGAGTTCAAAAAATATATCTTTACTGACGACTGAAAAAACGTGATTGAGCTTTTGTCCTTGCTTGTAGGTGTGGTGGAGACCAACTTTAGTAATGGGATAATGACGGTTTCGCCAAATTAATTCCAAGGGTGCAGTCTTTTTTTGCATGTGGTTATACATCATGGTGACTGAGACTGGTTCATTAATGAGCAGTGGCATAAAGTTCTCCCGTAACTAACCCGAATATTTACCTTTAATCTAAACCGAATAAAATGCGAAGTCAATCCTCTAGATTCAATACTAGATGAAAAGCCCGGAAATGATTAGAATGAAACTGATTTGTTATTTTTCGGCTTTACGTCAAATTTATTGAAAGAAAGGCATATATGAAAATCGCTTCAGTAAAGGCTCAGGAAATTTTAGATTCTCGTGGTAATCCAACTGTTGAAACAACCCTTACTTTAGAAAATGGCATGAAGGTAACTGCAGCAGTCCCTTCGGGAGCTTCTACCGGCAGTAGAGAGGCATTGGAGCTTCGGGATGGAGATGAGGCACGGTATGAAGGTAAAGGAGTGCTAAAGGCCGTTTCTCATGTGAATGAAACAATCGCCCAAACAGTGACTGGGATGGATGTTTCTGATCAAAAAACCATTGATACGGCGATGTTGGAGCTTGATGGGACAGAGACAAAAGAAAACTTGGGGGCTAATGCGATTTTGTCGGTTTCTATGGCCGTTACTAGGGCAGCAGCAGCCTCTTTAGATATGCCGCTTTACCAATATGTAGCCACTCTTTTTGGCCGGCCAACTGATACTTTTGTGATGCCGATTCCAATGATGAATGTTTTGAATGGGGGCAAACATGCGGTTAAATCGACTGATATGCAAGAATTTATGATTATGCCCATTGGAGCTCCTTCTATAGTCGAGGCAGTTCGTTGGGGATCTGAAGTATTTCATGCTCTGGGCAAGGAAATTAAGGCAATGGGTCAAGCAACGACGGTCGGTGACGAGGGAGGCTATGCCCCCTCTTTATCTGCCAATCAGGCGCCTTTGGAGTTGATTGTTAAAGCGATTGAGTCTTGTGGTTATGTACCGGGTAAAGATGTGGCGATTGCTCTCGATCCGGCTTCGAGCGAATTTTATGAAGAGGGTAAGTATCAACTTAAAACTGAAAATAAGGCTTTGACTAGTGATGAAATGATTGGTCTTTACAGTACTTGGATGGAGCAGTTCCCGATTGTGTCGCTGGAGGATGGTTTAGCCGAAGAAGATTGGGAAGGATGGGCAAGACTCATGAACGCTATTGGAACTGATCATCAAATTGTGGGTGATGATTTATTTGTCACCAATAAGAAGTGGGTGCAAAAAGGGATAGAGATGAAGGCGGCCAACTCAGTATTGGTTAAGGTTAATCAAATCGGCACAGTTAGCGAAACGATTGAGACAATTAATTTGGCCCGAGCAAATAATATGACCGCGGTGGTATCTCACCGTTCGGGAGAAACTGAAGATACTTTTATTGCTGACTTTGTGGTTGGAGCCGGAACAGGCCAAATTAAAACCGGATCACTTTCCCGTTCTGAGCGAGTAGCTAAATACAATCGATTAATGACTATTGAGCGAGAATTGGGAGAAAAAACAACAATAGCTTCCTTTCCGTTTATGAAAAATCGATAACATAATTTAAAAGGAAACTATGGCAATAGAATTTGTTTATTTTGATGTGGGTCAGGTGTTCGTTAGTTTTGATGAGGGCTTGAAAACACTTTTTGCTAAATATCATGTGCCTAAAAAATTGCAGCAGGAAGTGGTCAATTTGCTGTTTAAGTACACCGATAAATTATGCCTTAACATGTCCCATCTTTCAGATATTAAAGAGTTACTACAAACAAAGTTTGGAAAAATATTTGATCCTTTATTTGACAATGACTTCGATTTCGTTAACATTACGGTCGATAATTGGCAGGCAATTTCGCCGATGCATCAATTTGCAGAAAAAGTGTCGAAAAAATATCAAATCGGTTTACTTTCAAATGCGTATAGCGGCATGATTGATCGTGGGCTGGAATTGGGAAAAATCCCGCGCCTTCCTTATGCCTCTATTGTGGATAGTAGTGTAGTTCAATTAATTAAACCGGATAAAAAGATTTACGAGTTAGCAGTGGTTCAAGCTGGAGCTCCAAAAGAATCAATTTTATTTATTGATGATATGCAACGGAATATTGAGTCGGCACAGGAATATGGCCTGCAAACCTTTTTATTTGACTATAAACAAAGCTCTAGCCAGATTGATCAGTTGGCGCAGATGCTTGATATTGATTAGCCTTTGTGTTCGGGAGCGTTAGTCAGACCACATTTCTTGTATTTGAGACCGGAGCCACAAGGACAAGGTTCGTTGCGACCCACTTTAGGTTTGTTGGGATCAACTTTAACCATGACTGGAGACCTACCGTCTGATGACGGGGCATAATTGCTGGTTTTGGCCAGGGCTGCAGCCAGAGCTCCAACAGAACCAGATTTGGATTTGGAGGTTGTTTTCTTGGTTTCTGTTGCTGTTTGATCTACCTGCTCTGCTTGGTTAAAGTCTTCTTGCTTACCGGCAAATATCTCCTCGGGAATAGTGGGGCCAACGGGCATTTCTGCGGGCTGCAATCTAAAAATAAGTTTGGCAATCTTACTATTAATGGTAATGAGCAGATTTTGAAACATTTCAAATGCTTCTTTTTTGTATTCGGTTAAGACTTGTTCTTTGCCACCGCGCAGCCAGATACCTTCGCGTAAGTCATCGATAGCATCTAAGTGATCCATCCATGATTGATCGATAGTAGATAACATAGCGTAACGTTCAATTTGACGTAAAGCTTCACCAAGTTGCTTCTCACGCAATTCATAGGTGCGAGTAATGACTTCATTTAATTTTTCTTGAATTAAGGTTTCATCATTATCTTTAATCAGCTCTTGGGCTATGCGCTGTTGACTGGTTTTATCCAACGGAATGATGCTTAAGAAATTGGTGACAATTGCCTCAATTTCTTCTTGGGTATAAGAACCGGTCAGGGGCGGGGGCACAATTAAGCCAATTTCTTCTTTGATGGCATCTAAAATTCTTGGTTTTAATTTTGAAGGTTCAGTCGCAGGTGTTTCTGATTCTTCAAGAACGGCAAAGCGCCGCTTGTAAATAATTTCGCGCTGTTTGTTCATGACATCGTCATATTCGACCACGTGTTTGCGTTGATCAAAGTGGAAACTTTCCACTTTGGATTGAGCTTGCTCTAAACTCTTGCTGACCATACCGGATTCGATGGGCTGATCTTCGGGGATTTTTAAAATATCCATGAGTTTACTAACTTGTTCGCCACCAAAAATGCGCATGATGTCATCTTCAAGCGAGACGTAGAATCTTGAGGAACCGGGATCTCCCTGTCGGCCTGAGCGACCACGGAGCTGGTTATCGATGCGGCGAGAATCATGACGTTCAACACCTAAAACGTGCAAGCCACCGGCTTTTAAGACTTTTTCATGATTTTCTTTCCACTCTTGCTGTTCTTTTTTGTAGGTCTCTTTTTCTTTGTCGCTAGCTTTTTTGTGAGGTTTATCGGGAGGAGATCCGCCTAAGACAATGTCGACACCACGACCAGCAATATTGGTGGCCACAGTGACAGCTCCGGGTTTACCAGCATCAGCTAGGATCTTGGCCTCACTTTCGTGATTTTTAGCATTTAAGACTTGGTGAGGAATCTTTAATCGTTTTAAATAGCGGGAAACGATATCGTTTTGTTCGATGGAGCGAGTACCGAGCAAGATTGGCTGACCAGTTTCTGAGATTTTTGACACTTCTTTAACGATGGCACCAAATTTGGCACGTTGAGTTTTATAAACTAAGTCAGGACTGTCAATTCGAGCGATGGGACGGTTGGTGGGAACAACAATGACGTCCATGTCGTAAATTTGACGGAACTCTTCGGCTTCGGTGATGGCAGTACCAGTCATACCGGCCAATTTGCTGTACATTCTAAAGTAGTTCTGAAGCGAGATGGTGGCTAGGGTGCGTGATTCTTGTTGAATGGTGACGTTCTCTTTGGCTTCAATGGCTTGATGAAGTCCGTCGGAATAACGGCGACCAAACATTAACCGGCCGGTGTGCTCGTCGACGATAATCACTTGACTATCTTTAACCACGTAATCTTTGTCACGGGTGAACAGCGTTTTGGCTTTGAGGGCACTTTCGACATAATGAACTGTTTCGTAATCGTTTTCGTATAAGTTGTCGACGTTTAGGCGTTTTTCTAAACGGCGAAGACCGTATTCGGTCAAGACTGCAGTTCGTAATTTTTCGTCGATTGAGTAGTCAGTATCTTTAGTCAGAGAATCAACCAATTTGGCGAATTCGTAGTATTTTTTGGTGGGTTCGGTATCGGGGGCGGAGATAATTAAGGGAGTACGGGCTTCATCAATCAAAATGGAGTCAACCTCGTCAACGATGGCAAAGTTGTGACCGCGTTGAACCATTTGGCCGATGGATTGAGCCATGTTGTCACGTAAGTAATCAAAACCAAATTCGTTGTTAGTGCCATAAGTAATGTCAGCCTCATAGGCTTCTTTACGGCTGACTCGTTTTAAGTGTTCAAGACGCTCGTCGCCGCGATCGGCACCCTCGAATTCGGGGTCATAGAGAAGAGCAGGCTGATCGCCGTGGCCGGAGTAAATAACGCCCACAGAAAGGCCTAAAAAGTGGAAAATGGGAGCCATCCAACCAGCGTCACGCTGAGCTAAGTAATCGTTGACGGTAACTAAGTGGGAACCTTGACCACTTAAGGCATTTAAATAGAGAGCGGAGGTGGCGGATAAGGTTTTACCTTCACCCGTTTTTTGCTCGGAAACTTTGCCTTCATGAAAACCAATACCGGCCATTAA
>QKAA01000065.1 GCA_003247275.1 bacterium
AGAAGCAACAAGGGTCCGTTTGGAGCCTGCTAATTCAGCCATGACACCAATTTATGCAACCCGAGTAAAGATTCAGGGTAAGTGTGTCGGTGTGATTCGTCGCTATAACTAAGATTTTTCCCAACAAAAAAGGCGGGTGATAAGGCCGCCTTTTTATATTTTTTTGATGATTACCAATTTCCAAGACCTGCTCTAACAGGACTTTTGTACAGTAATCCATGGTCACCTGTGCATGAGTCGTTGGAAACTTCTTGGGTGGTTGCAAATTCTCCCCAAATAATGGGCCCAATTTCAACACCATCAGCTGAATACCAAATACCGCTATCGGGATATGCATCTTCTGGTACGGCAATAATCTTTACAAAGTAGTTCCAGGAACAAGTTTCATAAACTGCAGCATCGACTCCAGTTGCAATCCACGTGTAGTTGCCTCCATGGCTGTCTGTGAATGTTCCATTAATTAAGCCAGTTTCACTGATGGTTGCCATGAAATCTCCGGTGTAATCGTAGTCTGGATTTCTGTCGTAATGTAAAGTTAAAATGTCTCCTATTACATTACCAACTAGTGTTCCTCCATAATACCAATTTGAACCATTGAACCACCAAAATTCACCGGAAACATTTCCGAACTCGTCTTGTACTAGATTTCTGAATTCTCTGTTGGCAGTCCCTCCAGCGATATCTAACGACCAATTTCCGGTAACATTCCATGAAATGATTTCTTCACCCTCATAAGTCCCTGATTGGTGGTTAGTTAGCCAGGCACCTGAGCCAATGTATGAATCAAATCCGTAGTGACGATCTAGCAAACCATCGCCGTCACAGTCTTGGTTACTTAACCAAGCATCGTTCCATTTCATCATCAGATAATCTTCTTTGTACGGTTGACACCATGCGGCATCTCTGTATGCGTCGCAGTAGTTTCCGACGAAGGTCTTTCCTTGGTAGTTGTAACCCCACTCATCAAAACCTGTTGTTATAGTTTTGCCGGCTGAATTAAGCAATGTTCCTGATTGGATTGTGGTACAGCTTTGATTTGAATTGCTTGAAGCGTTATCTGACTTAGCGAACGTTGGTGATGCATTAAGTAGGAAAACAATGCCAATTAGACTAAAAAGTAGTTTTTTCATTTTGTTCACCTCCTTTCTTTTAAAGTTAGCTAATTTTTGTATTAAAAAAGCCGCAAGAGTTGCGGCTTTTCTGAACTTTATCTGTTTGTGGTGGTGACAGATCTCATTAAGATCAATCTACCACCTGTGAGGTGGGTGTCAAATTTCCCAGATTATGACTTGATGTTGAGAATTTGAGAAAGGCGATTCTTGTCGAAGCCGACAATAAATTCTTCTTCTCCCCCATCATATTCAACTCTGGTAACAGGAACCCCCATTTGACCAGTTTTTTTGACCATTTCTTCAGCCTCTTGCTGATTGAGGTCAACGTGAACTTCATCAAATTCAACTTTTTTCTCATTTAACCAACTGGCTTCCATTTTGCAGTAGGGACAGGTGGTGGTGGAATAGAGTTTGATGCTGGTGGCTTTCATGGGGCCAACGCCAGCGGCTTCGTGAACGAGCTCTTTGAGGGTTGATTCAACGTCAGCAGCCAGCTTATTGATGGCAGGATTTTGAGATACACCACCCAAGAGTGAGGGGCTGGAAACTCCGACCATGACGTCACTATCTTGCTTGGTGATGACAACCGAGCAAGGTAAAAGACCAACAAGTTGTTTATCAATATTGATAAGGTCACTTAACCATTCAGGGTTACAAATATGAACGACAGTTCCAGCGTCTTTGGGGAGTGAACTGGTTCCAATGATGTCGAGTTTTAGCTTTTTAGCTTGTTTTTCGACATTTTTAATAGTGGTTTGTTGATCGTGAGTACTTTTTCGAAAGTAAGCTAGATTCATACAACCTCCTTATTTAAGTTTGATAATAATTGACTAATAGCAGCTGCTTGTTTGAATTTGAGTTGATAGAGAATATTTTTGCCATTCTTTTTGGTTTCCACTAAACCGCTTTGTCTTAACTTAGCTAAATGTTGAGACACAGCAGATTGAGATAATCCACAGGTAGAAATTAATTGAGTGACATTTTTGGGCTCTTTGGCAAGACAGCGAATTAATTCAGCGCGAGTTTTGTTGCCAAAAGCGGCGTAAATATCTTTAGTCATGAACATATATTAGCATTTGCTAATATAATGTCAACGGTATAGTATTAACCTTATGAATATTTCAGAAATGATTACGCCTCCCAAAACAATTGCCGTGGTGGGTTTGTCGGATAAACGAGAACGGCAGAGTTATCAGGTGGCAGAGTATTTACTTTCAGAAGGGTATACGATTTTGCCGATAAATCCGATGATCGAGTCAGTGTTTGGCTTGAAGGCATACGATTCTATTGCAGATGTGCCTGATGATATTACTATTGATATCGTGGATATCTTTAGAAGAAGCGAAGAGGTTCCCGGAATTGTTGAACAAGTTATTCAGACAGGGCGCAAACCATTGATTTGGATGCAAGAAGGGGTTCTCTCTTTAGAGGCAGAAAAAATCGCCCGAGATGCTGGTTTAGAAGTGGTGATGAATGCTTGTTTGATGAAGCAGCAGCAGGGGCGATAGTTTTTTGTTTTATTGTTGGTTAAAGAAGCGGAAGAGCCAACCAAACATGCTCTTAACGCCTTCTTCGGCTTGGATTTTCTCTTGAAGAGCGGTGTTTTGTTGAATCATGGCTTCAATGGTGGCTTGGATTTGAGAATCGTCACCCTCATTTTGCATTTGAAGCTTTAACTCTTCGAGTTGCTTGATACGTAATTGGTTTTCTTCGATTTGCTGTTTAAGACCGTTGATGGCAGCATAATCTGGACCAAGTAATGATTTAACAAATTGGCTTCTCGTCGCAATCTTATCAACTTGGGTACGAATTTGAGATTGAGCTTGTTGTTGATTTTGGGCTACTTCTCGGACTTGTTGGCCGATAGCGGTCTCATCGCCCAGTTTGAGTAATTGTTGGACCTGAAGAGCAACTTGGCTCATTTCTTGAATGCCATTACCGTTGCCATTTTGGTTCATTTGATTATCGCCAAGTTCGCCTTCCATTTCTTGGGATTCAACTTGGAGCATTTGATCTTCACCCTGATTTTGGGTTTTGACCATATTTTGGTTACCTTCACCGGTTGTACCTTGAGCGGTAACTGCTTGTTGATTTTGCCCCATGGATGATCCTTGGCCATCGCCATTGACAGCGTTGGCTGCAGGAACGATCGTAAGGATAGCCATAAGGGGGAGAATGAATGCTATTTGTTTCATACGAAACCTCACTTTGGCAGAAATTAATATGAGGTTAGTCTACCATAATTGATGGTTTTTTGACTACATTTACTGTTCTTTTTTGTTGGAAATGTCGTACCAAAGACCTTCGAAGAGATAGCCGGCGACTTGATTTTTTTCGGCGAGTTTGGGAAAAATGTCAGTTTCCAGCATGAGAGATTGGCTTTTTCTGATGTTCCTTAAAATTGAGGGGTTGATGATGTAAACGCCGATATTAACCATACCGACTTCGGCGGTGTTGGGCTTGGATAAAAATTTAGTAATGCGGTGGCCAGACATGATGGCTTTACCAAACTCTTTTTGATTGAGTTTGGGTTTGACGGCGATGGTAATTTCTTGTTGATGATCTCGATGAAAACGAATAAGATCAAGAAGATTGATGTCGGTAAAGATATCAGAATGAATGACGATAATGGGAGAGGGAGAGAGGTGGTCAAGGGTATTAATCAGAGCGCCAGCTGTACCCTTGTTGGGAGGCTGTTTGATGATGGTGACGTGGGAGTTATCGCCGATGATTTGTTTGAGTGGAGCAGTATTTTGATCGGTGACAATAAAGATGTGTTCGATGCCGTAGTTGGTAAGCAAGTTAATGGTGTGAGTAATCAGGGGTTGGCCAGCAACTTTAGTGATGGTCCGCTCGAGAGCTTCGGGTGAACCACCAGCAAGAATCACGGCTTGGCTGACTTGACCCATGAGTTGTTTATTGACCAATGATTCAATGGCATGAGAACGGTTGCGGATGATTTTACCATCAATGAGTTTATCCAGTTCGCGAACGATTTGGGGTGAAATGGTAATAGTTAGTCTTGTTTTTGACATAGTTGCCTTTGTAGCTAGATTGTACACTATACGAGAAATTGATTTTGAAATATGATAATGGTTGTTAGATTTGTTTAATTGTTGTTTGAAGGAGTCAGACCGTTATGAGTATGTTAGCTGCTGTGGAAACTGTGTTTGTTGATTATGCTCAAAAAGTACCTGTGGAATTGTTTACCTTTGCGGGAGCAATGATTGAAGAAATTTTGGCCCCTATCCCCTCTCCATTGGTGATGACGTTGGCGGGATCAATTGCTCAGGCTCAACATGCTTTATGGGTTTATTTATTGTGGTTGGCTTTAATCGGGGCAGTAGGCAAAACGCTGGGCTCATGGTTAGTTTATTTTGTGTCGGATAAGGCTGAGGATTTAGTGGTTAATAAGTTTGGTAAATTTTTAGGGGTATCGCATAAGGAAATTGAAAATATCGGTAAGCATTTTTATGGCGATTTTCGAGATGATTTGATTATTATGTTGGCAAGAGCCTTGCCAATTATGCCGACGGCTCCAGTGTCGATTGCTTGTGGAGTGGTTAAAGTAAATTTACGTTCCTATTTGTTGGGAACATTTTTGGGCACGTATTTACGAAATGTGATGTATTTATGGTTAGGGTTTGCGGGTCTTGCTAGTTTTGAATCGATTATGGCGGGTTTGACTACCATGGAATCAATTGTGCAAATGCTGATGGTGGCACTGCTGTTAGTTATTTTGGCAGTGATTTATTATCGTCGAGGCAAAACTGATTTTATGAGTATGGTGAAGAAAAAATTAGGACTGTAAATGGCGTCAAACAGGCTGAAGGGTTCAGTAGCACTTTTGGTCTTAACAATGTTGTATGGTGTTTATGGTGTTTATAATCGGATGATTGGGTCATTTTTTGATCCGTTTGCTCAACAGTGGATACGTAATGGTTTGGTGGCTGTTATCGCTGTTTTAATAATAATTCTTTTACGGCAAAAACCTTTCAGGATTAGACGAGAAGATATTCCATGGATTGCTGTGTGGTTATTATCTGGTTCTTGGGTCATGGTGGCGTTGTTTATTGCTTTTAATCATTTATATTTGAGTACGGTCTATTTTTTATTTTATTCAACGATGATTATTAGTGGAGTGGTGTGTGGAAGCATTTTTTTTAGAGAAAAAATGAGCGTATATAAGATTGCTTCCGTTCTTTTTTCTTTTATTGGATTGGGTTTAATATATTCATTGACTGTTAGTCAAGATGATTTAGTTTATGTGATTTTGTCGCTAGGGGTTGGCATAGCATTGGGATTTTGGAATACAATTTCGAAAAAATTCTCTGATCATTATTCAGAAGTGCAGATAGTATTTTGGGATGCATTAGCAGCATTGACAGTTGGATTAATTGGTTTTGCAGTATTAGGAGAAGCAATGCCCTTGTTTACATGGAATGTGAGTTGGATGTGGTTGATAATTTATAGTTTGACTCAAGTGGCGACAGTGGGTCTTTTAGTCTATGGGTTTAAGCAGTTAGAGGCTCAAGTTGGTAGTTTGATTTTACCCATCGAAATTATTTTTGCGACGTTATTTTCCTATCTTGTTTTTGGTGAAGTACCTTCCGTTATGGCCTTAGTAGGTGGAAGTTCTATTTTGGTAGGAGCATTGTTGCCACATTTTCAGGCATGGATAGAATATAGACAAAAAATAAGGAAATAGTTTTTATAGGACAATTTACTTGAATTGTTCGAGGATGGGGGCGATGTCGACGTTTAGTGAATGATCGACTAAGGGACCTTTTTTAAGAACAGCATCTTCTTGATGGTAGGGCAATTTTTGATCGTCTTTCCAGAAGACTCCGAGAGGGAGTTTTTCGGTTCGAGTGGCTTGTTCCCAAGCAGCTTGTTTGGTAGCAATTTGGTAATTTTCGTCGGTGAGCCGGACGGTGTTATTTCGATACCACACAGCGTCCATTTCTGGGTTAAAGACCATACAGGGTTGCAAGATGTCGACGACGGCAAAGCCGGGATGATTGATGGCATCAACCATGGTTTGGATTAATTGAGGAACGGCGGTGGCGAGTTCTCGGGCGACAAAGGTAGCGTGGTTGCTTAAAGCGAGAGCCATGGGATTTAATTCTTGTTCAATTGAGCCGCTGGGAGTGGATTTGGTTTTAGTGCCCTTGGCAGTGGTGGGGCTCATCTGACCAGTGGTTAATGAGTAGCGGTGATTGTTGTGAACGAAAATGGAGATGTCGTGATTGCCTCGCATTTCATTGAGGTAATGGGTTAAGCCTTCACCATAGCCTCCCCCGTCGCCGATAACAACAATGGTTTTAAGATTGTGATTGGCAAGTTTAGCCCCAACGGCGGGCGGAATAGCGCGGCCATGAAGACAGTGCATAGCGTAGACTTTGTTGAAGTCAGACATGTTGCCGGAGCAGCCGATGTCATAAAACAGAATAATATCTTCTTTAGGTAGATTAAGTTTGGTCAAGGCTTGTTTGAGTCCAAGCCAGATGGAGAAGTTGCCACAACCAGGACACCAGGTGGGTCGAATACTAGTATCGAGGGAGGTGGGGTCGGTTAGAATGTTTTCTGTCATGACTTTGTTTTTTCGGTAATTATTGGTTTAATATTTCTTTGGCGTACGAAATGATCTCGTGAGGATAGAAGGGGCGACCATCGTATTTGCTGCGTTTGTGATAGACTTCGATGCCAGTTTCTTGACGGATTAATTTAGCCAATTGGTGAAGACTGTTACCTTCAATAACTACGGGATTTTTTGATTTACTAATAATGTCTCTGACTTGATCAACAGGGAATGGCCACATCCAGGAAAGATTGAAGGCGGCGGCGTCAATGCCTTGAGCGCGTAATTCAGGTAGGGCTTGTTTGATGGGGTTAACGGTAGAGCCATAACTGATGAAGGTGATGTCAGGATTATCGGAGCCGTCGTAGTATTGCAGCGGCGTTTGTTTGGCAATACTTTCAAATTTTTTCATGCGTTTATCGGTTTGATTGATGCGAACCTGGCTTTCTTCGGTGGTTAGGCCATATTCATCGTGTTCGTAGGTGGTGGCGATGTAAAAGCCGTTGGGCTGGCCAGGAACAGAGCGACGAGAAATACCGGTGTCGGTCAGTTGATAACGAGGGAAGAATCCGGAATCGTCAGTTGCAGGAGCAGCTTCTCGGCTGGCGGGTTTGGGCGCGAAAGTGGTGTTGGGATAGTGGGTTGATTGGTTGCTTTCGGAAAGATATTTGTCGGAGAGAACTATAACGGGAATTTGGAATTGATCGGCCCATTCAAAGGCTTGAC
>QKAA01000018.1 GCA_003247275.1 bacterium
GTATTGCCTTAACTGATTTTGAAGTTCGATTTTTCCCTTGGTGTCAAATGCCCTTTCGCGGCATGTGGGTAGGGATGAAAGCGGCGGTGTCGTTTGGAGGAATGATTTTACAAGCATTGGGCACAATGGTGAGCGAACTGGTAACCATGGGTCAAGTGCCAGCAGATGTGGCAGGGCCGGTGGGAATTGTCTATCAGGCGGAAAAGGAAGGATTTTTGGAGGGTGGTTTTTGGGTTCAACTTAATTTTGCGGCAATTTTATCGATTAATTTAGCTATCATTAATGTGTTGCCATTCCCAGCTTTGGATGGTGGTCGGGGAGTATTCATTTTGTTGGAGATGATTTTGCGACGAAAATTAAAGCCGCAGATAGAACAATGGATTAATACGGTGGGATTTTTATTATTAATCGGGTTGATTGTATTGATTTCAGCTCGAGATATCCGTCGAGTGTTGATGGATCAAGGAGTACAAGTTTGGTTTAAAAGTTTGATTGGACAATAACTTATGAAATATTCAAAATTGTTTGGCAAAACTAGTGTGGGAGAACAAAAAGGTTCAGGGATGATCAGTCACCAACTGCTGATTCGGGGCGGATTCATTCGAGAAAGTACGGCGGGGAGATATTTTTTCTTGCCTTTGGGTTGGCGAGTTCACGAAAAAATGAGGGCAATTATTAAAGAAGAGATGGATGGGACTGGAGCGCAGGAAATGATAACGCCAGTACTGCATCCATTGGAGTTGTGGCAAGAGACTAATCGGACGAATACGGCGGGGTTTGAGCTGATGAAAGTTAAAGATCGACGGGGGGCAGAGTTTGCCTTGGGTGGTACGGCTGAAGAGATGTTTGTGGATGTGGTGCGAAAATTCCAAGTGACCTACAAAGATTTACCTTTTAATGTGTATCAGTTTTCAACTAAATTTAGAGATGAATTGCGGGCTCGTGGAGGCCTACTGAGAGTCCGAGAATTTGTGATGAAAGACGCGTATTCATTCCACGCTGATCAAGCTGATTTTGAGCGGGAATATGAGGTGATGTCTCAAACATATTCACGAATATTTGAGCGATTAGGTTTAGAGGCAATTAAAACTGAGGCGGGGAATGGATATATTGGCGGAGAGTATAGTCACGAATATCAATCACCTTGCGAAAGTGGTGAAGACACTATTTTTGTAGTGCCTTCAACTGGAAAAGCGTATAACCGAGAAATAGCTCCCGCTCGCGCTCAAGCAGTCAGTTACCGGGAAGAAATAGCGGAAAAAGAAGATGTGTTGGGCGAGGGGATTATTGGAGTGGATGAGTTGGCAGCATTTTTGAAGATTCCGGTAGAAAAAACAACCAAGACGATTTTGTTTAAAGCTGATGGAAAACGGGTGATCGCGGCAGCGGTACGAGGAGGCTATGAAATTAGTGAAGAAAAATTAAAGAAAGTGGTGGGGGCAGAAACGCTTGAATTGGCTGATGAAAAAACGGTTAGAGAGTTAACTGGTGCAGAAGTGGGTTATGCTGGGCTGTTGAATTTGTCTGATTTGGTAGAAGTGTTTGTGGATGAGTCATGTGACAATCGGGTGAATTTTGAAATGGGAGCAAACAAGACTAATTACCATACCATCAATGTTAATTGGGATCGGGATATTAAAAAACCAGAAACATTTTATGATTTTAAGTTAGCCAAGGAAGGGGATGTTAATCCAGAAACGAACGAAGCATATAAGATTGTCCAATCAATTGAGGTGGGGAACATTTTTCAGTTGGGTTACCATTATTCAGATTTGATGAAAGGAGCAACTTTTATCGATCGTGATGGAAAGGCAAAACCTTACTACATGGGCTGTTATGGTATTGGTTTAGGTCGAACTTTGGCAACAATTGTTGAAAAATATCATGATGATAAAGGCATTGTGTGGCCAGATCATTTAGCTCCTTATAAAGTGCATTTAGTTTCGCTTAAAGGTGCAGAAGAGCAGGCTGAGAAAATTTACCGACAGTTAGAAGAGGCACATGTGGAAGTGCTGTGGGATGATCGAGATGTGTCTCCTGGAGTGAAATTTGCAGACGCTGATTTATTGGGAACGCCAATACGTTTAGTGGCGTCAACTAGAAATGGCGAACAAGTAGAATGGAAGCGACGCAATGAAGAAAATAGTGAAGTTATTTCGATGGAAGAAGTGTTGAAACGTATATGAACGAAGACGTATTAGACAAAGAAATTAAATTGTTAGTAACGCATGAAAATCCAGACATGGATGCGATCGGAGCTTGTTGGCTGTTTAAGCGATTTGGAGGACAGGGATTTGATGCAACTGAATTTTATTTTGTGCACGCGGGTGATCTGATTGATGCGGGGACGATGGGAGCAAAAGAAATAACTCAAGAAGAAGTGGTTCACGTAGATACGGGGATGGGAACGTTTGATCACCATCAGCCAGATAATCAAAAACATGATTCGGCGACACTGCGAGTCTATTCGTATTTGTCGGAAAAATTTCCGGAGCTTTCTGACGATGAAGCGTTAAAGCGAGTGGTGGGATTTATTAACGAAACGGATCATTTTGCAGCTTTTTATTGGCCTGAGGCCGATAAAGATCGCTATGTATTTATGCTGGAGGAAATTTTGGCGGGATTGCGATCAAGTGAGCATTTTACTGATCGGGAAGTAGTGGAGTTTGGGATGTTGTGCTATGACGGAGTGTATACCTCAATGAAAATTCGGGCGAAGGCAGAGGAAGATTTGGCAACGAAGGGGATTGATTTTGAATGTGAGTGGGGCAAAGCTTTGGCAATCACCAATAAAAATGATGAAGTGATGAAACTGGCTCAGAAAAAAGGGTACGTATTGGTGGTGAGAAAAGATGAAGAGACAGGGGCAATTCGAATTAAAACAGCTCCGGATCCATCAATGTCTTTGAAAGTGGTGTACGAAAAAATTAAGAAAATGGATGCAGATGGAACTTGGTATTATCACCCGTCGGGGCATATGTTGTTAAATGGGTCACGAAAACATATTGGACAAGTGCCGACCAAGCTTAGTTTGGAAGAAGTGGTGGAATTAATGAGGAAGAAATAGGAAAAAAGGAGGGATGATGAATTTAACTTTTAACGCCGTTACGTTGCACAATTTGCCGGAACATAACATTGTTGTGGGGCAGTCACATTTTATTAAAACGGTGGAAGATATTCATGAGGTAATGGTCAATTCGGTGCCTCATGCGCAATTTGGAGTGGCGTTTTGTGAAGCTTCGGGTAAACGGCTGATTAGAACTAGTGGCACGAATAAAACTTTAGAAAAAGAAGCGGTTCGTATGGCAGAATTGATTGGAGCGGGACATGTGTTTGTGGTGGTGATGAAGGATATGTATCCAGTCAATGTGCTGCCGCGATTGAAGCAAGTGGCGGAAATTGTGACTCTTTTTTGTGCCACAGCTAATCCGGTACAGATGATTGTAGCTGAAACTCCCCAGGGTAGAGGAGTAATGGGAGTGATTGATGGTGAATCGCCGCTAGAAGTTGAATCTGAGGCCGATGTTCAAGAGAGAATTGAGTTATTGCAGAAGCTAGGTTACAAATTGTAATTTTTCTGATAGAATCCTTAGGTTAAATAGGCTACACTGAATGTGTAGGAGTTGTTTATCGACTCGCTAGTTTGTGGTGAAAACCAAAAGTAAGATAGGAGGTGTGTTTACCACCGTGTCAACCGTAATTCGAGCAAAAAAAGATGAGCCAGCAATGAGCGTGATTCGACGGTTCAAGAAACAAGTTCAACAAGATCAAATTTTAAAAGAATTTAAGAAAAAAGAATTTTACATGAAACCTTCCCAGCTTCGTAAAGAGCAGAAGAAAGAGTGGGAACGCGAAAAGCGTCGTAGGAAATATACAGGCGAAGAATAGGATTTTTAATAAGGTTCATGTTAACTGTTGATTTACAGATTACTAACTCAAGCCGCTATCCGATTGATTCGGGGCGGCTTTTTGCTGCAGTGGAACGACGATTAAAAGAGGTTGTTAGCAGCGGGGAATTGGTGGCCGAAAAGGTGGTAGTGTCGTTGTTGGTGGTGGGAAAGCTTGAGATGGCTGAGTTTAATTTGAAGTATCACGAAACTGAGGGGCCGACGGACGTGTTAAGTTTTCCCTTTACTGATAGTTCCAGTTTGCCAGAGGAGGCAACCGGATTTGTGACCCCAGCGGAAGAGGGAGTTATTCTGGGGGATTTAATTGTATGTTATGAAGTGGCGGAAGAAGTGGCCCATAAAGAGGGGAAAACAGTGGAAGAAATGGTGGAATTTTATGTGTTGCATGGCTTGGAGCATTTGTTGGGTCATCATCACGAGTAGTCCTATAGCATTGAATTTTAGTTTTTTTCAGGTATAATCCCTATGATTTTGTCACTTAGTAGGGATTTATCTTAAAAAGCAGAGGTATTTTCCAAGAGTGAATTAAAATCGGCACGTTGACATGGGGCTTTGAGAGAATTTTGTTGCCCGAAATCGGCAGGTCTTTTATATAAATTAGACCCGTTTGTTTCGGGCAGCAAAAAAACTTTTACATGGAGGCGAAATGGCAGAAACAACGATAGATGTATCAAGGATGAGTTACAATCAACTTTTAGAGTTGGCTCAACGAGTGGAAAAATTACCTGATGGTTTTATTGACCGTTTAAATAAGGTCAGCCCTTTAATGAGGGAAAGAAGACCTGACGGTTTGAGATCTGTTCCAACAGAAACAGTTTCAAGCAAACTCATCAGACGGAAAAGCAAACATCTTTCTGATTGAATATTGTTTTAAAAATGGAACGATTTAGTTCTCTTTAGAAAACTGTATAGCAGCTGCCCGCTGTTTTGGTGATCTAATAGACTTGATCGTTCCTTCATTTTCTTTTTCTTCCTTTTCTACTTTCTCTCCATTCATTCTTCTCATATTTTTTTTCATTTTCACCCTTTTTTTTCTCTTAGCCCCATATTTTTTTCATGAACATTGTTATGTGTGGGAGGTTGTGTACAATAAGACAGCAATGTCTTACTACACTACGTATCGACCGCAGACGATTGAAGAACTTGATTTAGTCAAGGCTCGGCAGGCGTTGTCGGCGATTTTAACGTCGGGAAAATTTGCCCAAACGTATTTATTTGTGGGTCCTAAAGGGACGGGTAAAACTTCGAGTGCGCGGATTGTGGCTAAACTTTTAAATTGCGAAAAAAATCGAAAGCAGATGTCGCTTCGGGAAAAAGGAGAGGCGATCAGTAAATTGGTGGAACCGTGTAATGAGTGTGAGAATTGTCAGCGAATTACCAGAGGATCGAGTTTAGCTTGTTTGGAAATGGACGCGGCCAGTAATCGAGGTATTGATGATATTCGAACTTTACGGGAGAGAATTGGGTTGGCGCCAGCAGAGGGGGTGGTGACGGTGTACATCATTGATGAGGTGCACATGTTAACAACCGAGGCGTTTAATGCGTTACTCAAGACCTTAGAAGAGCCTCCAAAACATGCGGTCTTCATTTTATGTACGACAGATCCGCAAAAAATTCCGGGGACGGTGGTATCGCGATGCACTCAAATTCAGTTTACTAAGGCAACAAATGAGGAATTACTTCACAGTTTGAATAAAGCAGTGGTGGGGGAAAAGTTAACAGTTGAGGATGGGGCATTGGAGCTCATTGCGCTTCATGCGGATGGCAGTTTTAGAGATGGGATGAAAATGTTGGAACATATGGCGATGCAGACGGGGGGAAAGATTTTGCTAGATCAGGTAAAAGAGGCAACTTCTTATGGTGAAAATTACGAGGTGGAGACATTGCTTTCATTATTATTGGAGCGTGAGGCAAAAGCGGTGTTGGCAGAAATTTTAGCTCGGGAAGAAAAGGGAGTGGATTTACTGACATTACTTAAACGATTACTGAGTGAGGTGCGACTTAAAGTGATTGCAGCGGTGGAACAGAATAGCGGTGAGGTGAAGGAATTATTAGAGTTAGCGCCTTTTATCGATACAACTGCTTCACAGATGAAATTATCGGTTTTGCCAGATGCGGTATGTGAGGCGCGGTTGGTGCTGTGGTGTGACAAATCGACGGGAATTCCCGAAGAAAAACGATCAACAACTCCGCTAGTGCAAGGGCAAACTAGAGTGGTGCGTCAGCCGGTAAAAACTGAAGTGGCGCCGCAGGCAAAAGTAAAAGTTCCAGTAAAGATTGAGACAAAACACGAAGAGGTCAAGAAAGAGAAAGAGATAGTTGATGAAGTTGAGCTGGAGATTGATTTTTTCGGAGGACAATTAGACGAGGTGATGCAGAAGTGGCAGGCGATTTTGGCGGCAGTGCGGCCCTTAAACCACAGTTTAGAGGCGTTATTGCGATCGGCGCGGCCAGTGGCGGTGGACAACGGAATTTTGCAAATTGAGGCATTTTATAAATTCCATAAGGAACAATTAGAACAAGACAGGCATCGGCGAAAGTTGGAAGAGGCAATGGCTCAAGTATTAGGAAGTCAAATCAGATTAGAGTTTTTGTTGGCTCAAAAGGGAGGAACTTCGGGTAATAAGAAGGATGATAATGTGTCGGGAGCGGTAGAAGATGATTCGTTGGTGAAGGCGGCGGAAGAGATTTTTGGAAACTAGGAAGCTTTGTATTTTCGTGTTTGTGTATTAACTTCTATGGTGATAGTATGAGTTTTCTATTATGGCTTGTGCGATGTCAACGAAAGAACGTTTGCTGTTGATCGCCAAATATTCAGAGTCTTTGGTGGGTTTTAGGGAGAATGTGGAAACACTTTCGATTAACGACAGTTTGGGATATCGAGTCTATTTGCTGGCAATTATGCTGGATGGAATTGAACAGTCAGAATATGTTAAACCAGATCCTGATGTTGAGCATTTAACTTGGGTGTTTCATCAAACGGCTAGGTTGATGGTAAAAACAGTTGTGGATGATGTTGATTTTGGAGTTATTGAGGCATACGAAATGTTCAAGCGAATGAGAGATGATTTGTTATATGGGTAGATTTATTATTTTTTGACAAAATAGTTGAGGTTGAAAACGATTTACAGTAAGATACTTTTGTTGTATGAATATTAATCGGAGATAAAAATATGGCATTTAATCCATTAAAAGGTTTGGGAGATATGAATCAGTTGCGCAAACAAGCTATGCAGATGCAACAGCAATTGGCTCAAGAACAAGTTGAGGTTGAAGAGGGTGACGTTAAAGTGGTGATCACCGGTGATCAGAAAATTGTGGAATTTTCAGTTCAGGGAATTACTTCTGATGTGGCTGTTTCTGCTTTGAATAAAGCGATTAAAAAGTCTCAAGAAATGGCTGCGAAAAAGTTGCAAACGATGTCCATGTTTAGTGGTAAAGATCAGTAATACATTA
>QKAA01000019.1 GCA_003247275.1 bacterium
TCTAAAATTAAATCTGTCAAAAAAATAAAAAATACTATAGCTGAGTTAGTTGCCATGGAAGAGAGCTATACTTTATCAAATTTTGAAAAATTTTTACAAAAACATAATATTGAACTTTTTTCAGATAAAAAACATAAAAATAGATGGTTAATTCTTGATCAACTTAGAAATATTTTTTTACATGGTGGCTCAGTTGCAAATATTAGATTCAGCAAAGAAATGGAGAAATTAGGAGTAGGAAAAGTAGAGATAGGGACATTTATTGATTTAGATAGAAAAGAATATTTTGGGGTTCTTCACGAAGAAATCATGCAAATATTAGAGAGATTGAAAAAAGAAATTACAAAATTTGATCCGGATGTTCCTTGGAATCAACATAAGTTGATGGATTCAGGGTCCGTCTGACTCATTTCATTCTTTATGGGTGGTTGGGGGCCCATTCTGAAATAGAAATATCATTACCCAAATAAAGAAAGTTGTGGTTAGTCACTCTGGATGGGGTGATAAAATGGTAAACATGACTGATATTGATTGTGTTTTTTGTAGGATTGCTACAAATAAATCTGATTTAATTTGGGAAAGTACATTTCTGTACGCGATATTTGACCAAAATCCAGTAAATCCTGGCCACGCTTTAATCATCCCCAAAAGGCATGTTGTCTGCCTTGAAGATTTAACCACTGAAGAATGGAACGAATACAAAACAGCAATTAGTGATGTTGTGAAAATAATTGAGAAAACGGATTTATTAAAAATATATTCAAACATGTTGGAGTCAGCTTCGACTGGCACAACTAAGTGGTTTTTAAATAAAGCTCTCAACAGTCAATTTTTGAATACAAAACCTGATGCTTATAATCATGGAGTTAACAATGGTCGTGCGGCTGGTCGCACTGTAGATCATTTACACTGGCAAGTTATTCCGCGTTACAAAGGTGATGTGGAAGATCCACGAGGTGGAGTGCGATTTGTTGTCCCAGAAATGGGAAATTATAAAATTTCTAGATAGCTTTTGAATTTTGTTTACGGGTAGCGGGGGCCCATTCTGAACAAGAGGGCATCTTTACTGGCTTTACGTTTGAGTTCGTCTTTGCTGAATAAGTCTCTCAAGGTGTTTTTGATGAGGTGGAGTTTGGTTTTGAGTGGGGCAAAGCGCATGCCAAAATAGAAGCGGTTGCGACCCTGATAATATTGGGCCAGTTTGGAACCTGGTCCCCCAGTTGAGCCGGAACTCTTGTGATAGACGATTGACTTTGGTTCCACCACGATTTCAAAACCCTTTAATTTAGCTTGATAACTCCAGTCAGTGTCTTCGTAGTACAGGAAATATTTTTCATTCATGAGACCAATTTTGTTGATGGTGGATTTGGTGATAGCAGTGCAACAGCCGGTAGCAAAATCGGTGGGCGAACTTACTTCAAATTGACCGTGATCAACTTCGTCGACGGCATAGTGATAGGTGTAGACGTTGCGCCAATCAATGATGCCGCCCATGTACCAAATGACTTTGCCCTGTTCTGATTTGGTGTAATCTTTTTGGTGATATTCGTAGCCGGGATAAAAATAGATTTTGGAACAGACCATACCAATTGCGGGTTCGTCTAATTTGGCTTCTAGAGGTTTTAAGAAGTTTTCGTCGACGGTGGTGTCGTTGTTTAATAAAATGAATTTTTGACAACCATCTTTCATGGCCGCTTTGATGAGGAGATTATTGGCCCAGGAAAAACCACCATTAATGTCGGTTTCGATAATGTGAGGTTTGAGTTTGTGGTCGGTGATGGCTTTTGTTAGCTCACTTTGAATAGAGACAATATAGACGTGGAAATTGCCCTTCACTTTGGCAAGCGAATCAAGACAGTCTTTGGTGAACGGGCTATTTTTGAAATGAAGTAACAGAATTGCGGTTGTTGATTTCATAATCCAGGTAAATTGTAACATCAAACAGAGTCTTGATTGTTATTAAAAAAACCCGTTATTATGTTTTGTATGACTCCAGAAGAAAAAGCCATGACTGAAAAGTCATTACCAGTAAAAAGTGATGATAAATCAATCCCTTTGAGAGAAGATACCTATAAGTTAGTGGATGCCGATCAGGAAAAACCAAAGGACAAAGAAGAACCTCCCGTTGCCGAAAAAGAGGCGACCCCAGAACCACCCAAAGAAAAGTTATCACTGACTGATTTAAAGAATCAAAACGAGGGCAAGGTTGACGGAGCCACGGTGGAGACAGCGGATAAATTAACCAACGAAGCCATGGTGAAAATGATTGACGACAAGTTAAAGAAAATGTCTGATGATGACTATATTTCGATTAAGATCAATCGAATTGGATTAGTGATTGGGATTGGGATTGCGTTGATTTTGTTGTGGTTACTGCCGGTTGTAAATTTCGGGCTGCAGAAAGTTTCTGGCGGGAGTTACTCGCTGGATTCATTAAAGAGCACTAATGTATTTAATTTGATCCCGGTGGAAGAACCAATTCAAGAAGAAGTGGCGCCAACGCCAGAACCAACGCCTTCTTTAACGGTACGAGTGCGAATGGGAGAAAACTCGCTGTCAGAGGGAGAGGCACTTAAACAAAAACTGGAAGCGGCAGGGTTCACTCAGGTTCAAATTGTGTTTGATGATCAGGTGAACGCCGACATTGTGACTATTGCTACTAAAATTGATCAAAAAGAATTATTTGATGTTTTGTCGGCAACTTTAGCAGAAGATTATAACGTTTCAACTGAAGCGGCAGAATTAACTGACGATAGTGACTTTGATGCGGCAGTGTTGGTGGGAGCTGATTCTAAGCAATAGCTAGTTTGGCGGCGGCTTGAGCCGGCGTTTGGTGCGGGAAAGTTGTTTCAGCCTGTGGGGTGTAGGATTCTATTTTGTTGATGAGTGGGGTGGCAATCAGGTCTTTGGCTTGGAAAAAACCACCGGATAAGATTACAGGAAAAGGTTTATCTTCGGGGAAATTGGCTTTGGCGACAACTGATTTGTAACTGACAAAGAGTTCGTCGACGGTTTTGGCGGCAAGTTGCTGGATAACTGAGTGTTTATTGGCAACGGGATCTGAGGCTAGCTCGCCCAATGAGGCAATTTGTTTAATTGAATTGGTCCCATAGATCATTTGTTGTAAGTTGGCAAACGAATTTATTTGGAAGAAATTAAAGACGTGATCGATTAAACCGGTTGACTGACTTCGGCCATCATATTCTTTGACGGCCGCTTGAAGTAGGTTTTTGCCAAAGGCATAGGCTGAACCTTGATCGCCCAAGAGATAGCCCCAATCGCCAGCTTTGTGCTTAATTTCATTTTGATGAAGGCTATAGACGCCGCTACCGGTGGAGCTAATAATGACGATGCCGTCTGTGGCGGGAGAACCGGATTTGAAGGCGATAACGCCATCGTTGACGAGTAGTAGTTTGTTAACTGTTAGGACCGAACTGAAAAGCTGTTGGAGAAGTTGTCGATCTTCTTTACTGTCGAAACCAGCCACACCAATGCAGGCCGTTTTGATTGGTCGCTTGGGATCAAGCTCTTTTGCTTTAAAAGCAGCATTGATGACTTTAGCAACATTTGATTTAAATTTTTCAGGTGTACTGTTGTGAATATTTGATCCAGGACCGATTTTGGTGGCGATTTCTTTACCCGATTTATCGCAAATAACGACTTCTGTTTTGGTGCCGCCGCAGTCGATACCGAGGAATAATGACATAGGGTTTAGTCTGAGACTTTATGTAATTGAATAAGGTTGTTTTTGATGGCGTATTGAACCAGGCCAGCGGTGTTTTTGATGTTTAATTTCTTTAGGATGTGGGCTCGGTGAGTCTCAACGGTTCTGACTGAAATACCCATCTTGCTGCTGACTTCTTTGTTTGAAAGACCGGAGGCAATTTTTTCTAAAATGATTTTTTCGGTTTTGGTCAACACTTCGGGCAAGATGGAGTTGGTGGTGGCGAAAAATTCCTCGGCGGCAGCATTAGTGATGGAAGGAGAAATATAAGTTTTATTTTGTTCAATAATGGAGGTGATGGCTTGGTTTAATTGATCAAAGGCATCTTCTTTGAGAATGTAGCCTTTGGCACCGCGCTTGAGAGCGAGGCGGCAATAGTCGGCAACTTTATGCATCGACAAGACGAGAATATTGGTGTTGATGCGCTTTTCTTTAATTTGGTTTAAGAGTTCGAGGCCGTTGGTTTTGGGGAGGGAGATATCGAGAATGACGAGGTCAACTTCGTTGGCGATTAAGTAGGGCAATAGTTTTTCACCGGAATCAAATTCGGCAACAATGTTGATGTTCTGGTTTTCTTCTAAGAGTTTGACTAAGCCAGCTCTAAAAATGGCGTGATCGTCGACGATGATGGTGCGGATGACTGATGACATAACTTCTCCCTTTCAGTTCTTATTGTACTAGATTTACTGACAAAAATATTTTGGTACCCGTTCCTACCGTTGATTGTATCGCATAATCAGCGTGAATTTTTCTGGCCCGTTCAACCATAATTTTTAAGCCCAAGTGACTCCCCTCTTTACTTGATGTATCAATATTTGATTGATCAAAACCTTTGCCGTTATCGATGATGGAGAGTTTGAGTTGCTGCTTTTTGCGATAGAGTTTGATTTGAATTTCCTCTGCCTGACCATGCCGAGCAGCATTTAGAATGGCTTCTTGGGTGATGCGATAGAGTTGAAGGGCAAGATCGGTGGGGAGGTTTAATTTTTTAACCGAGGCCTGAATGGTGATGTGACTATCAAAGCGTTGATGAATGCTTTTGGCTAATTGTTCGAGTGAGGGAACGAGACCTAAGTTATCAATGATTTCAGGACGGAGATTTTGGGATAAAGTGCGAGATGATTCAATCAGTTGATCGACTTGATTCACAATCGCCACTAAGTCTGATTTATTTTTGGTGGTGGTTTTACTCATGACCGTTTGAACTGACATTTTCAAGGCAGCTAATGACTGGCTAAAGGTGTCATGAATTTCTTGAGAGATCATCCGTTTTTCTTCTTCATGAGCTTGAATGATTTTATTGGGCAGGTTGTCGATAATTTTGCGAGCTTTGACCACTTGAGTGTTATCTTCGATCATAATAATCCATTCCGGATTACCATCTTTATCTTTGACTTTATTGGCAATAATTTTGAAATGGAACCGTTTATTTTTTTTGGTAGTAAAAATAATGTCTTCCATTTGATGATTTCGGCGGGAGAGGCAGACATCACTGATTTGTGGGGGCAGGAAGCCATCTTTAATCAGTTGGTTTAATTTGATGACTGAGGATGACGGGGTGGTAATAAAAAATACTTTTCGGGCACTTTTATTTATTTCAATAATCCGCTGTTGATGATCCAAAATAAGAATCATGACGGGAAAATGATTGAAGGCGGTATAAAACTTTTGCTGACTTTCTTTGAGTAGGTTCTCAGCTTTGATGCGCTCAGTAATATCGACAATGGAGACGATGATTAAATCGGAGTGGGCAATTTTAGTCATTTTGATGAGGCAGTGTCTTTTGGGACGATGAGGAGATTTAAGGCAAATTTCATCACTAAAAATTTTGGAATTGCTCTGTTTTACCCAGGATTTAATTTTTTTAATTAATCGAGCTTTATGATTTGAATTGATAAATTTATCTAGGGTCGTTTTTTGGAGAACATCAGCTTTGTTGGTATGAGTGATTTTGAAAAATGGCTGGTTGGCATGCTGAATTGTGGTTTTTCTATCGATGATTAACAAAGGATTAACCGAGGATTCAAAAAAAGTTTGGTAGAGATCTTCAGATTGCTCCTGGCAAGTGACACAGCCTGCGGTTTGGTGATCGTGAGAATTGATGTACATAGTATTACTGATAAATTATATCCTTTGTTACGGTTATTTGGCTGGTAGAATGTGAGAGTCATTGATAATTATCTATGAAGGTATCCTATGCATCCTTTTATTCATATCATCACTGATTATGGAACCGGAGATCCGGCGTTTGGCGAGGTTAATCAGCGAATTCATGTGCTCGTCCCTCAAGCCACAACTCACTTAACCAGTGTGGGAGCCTTTGACACCTTGGCTACCGGCTTTTGGATTTCTCAGTACGCTTTGGGTCCCGCACCATCACCTTTATATATTTTTGCCAATACCGCCCCGCGAAAAGACAAAAAAACCGCCCGCAAAAACAATGAGGGCGAAAAGATGATGTATGGCAAGCTCAACAATGGGGTGTCGATTATGGCGGTGAATGCAGGTTACTGCTTTTCCTTTGTTAAAAAAGATTTGAAAGATTTTCGAGAAGTATCAGTGGAAAATGCTGGCTCCCAATTTCGGTCTAGAGATTTTTATCCCAAAGCGTTGGCAGCTTTGATTCAATCTGGTGATGGAGTGGAACGCAAAGTTGACCCAGCCACTATCCCGGACTTTCCTAGCCATCAAATTGCTTGGGTGGATGGATATGGCAACATTAAAACCACCATTCGCAAGAGCACGGTGGACTACAAGCCGGGAGAAAAAATTAAAGTGATTATTAATGGAGTAATTCGGACCGCTTTAGTGGCGGGTGGTAATTTCTCAGTGGCGGAGGGTGAATTATCATTTTCTCCGGGTTCTTCAGGCTATGATGATCCGTTTATGGAATTGTTTTTACGCGGAGGCAGCGCTCATTCTTTGTTCAATCACCCACCGACCCAATCAGAAATTATTGTTGAATCATAAAAATGAACATAACTGATTATTTAGCTGAACAGAAAAATCGTTTTGAGACGATTGTGGCTACATATTTAAATGAGGTTGATTCATCTTTGTTACCAAAGAATTATGGTCAACTAGTGGCCGAGCTGAAGGACTATTTATTGGCTGGGGGCAAATGGCACCGACCAACAGTGGCCCAGATTGGGTATCGATTGAGTGGCGGAGCTGCGGAGAGGCAGGTGGAAAAGGGTTTGGCCAGTTTAGAACTGTTTCACCGGTACTTACTGACCCACGACGATATTGTGGATCAGGATTTCTTACGCCACGGCCGACCAACTTTGGAGAAATTTTATGCGGATTATTTTGCTAAAGAATATCCGGATAAAACTGACTCCATTTACAGCAAGGGAATGGCGATTATCGCTGGAGATGTGGTGGCAGCTATGGCTCGCGATTTATCAAGTCAAATGACGTGTAAGCCGGAAATTAGCATGGCTTTCCACTCAGCTGTAAGCCAATTACTGTTTGATACGGCGGCAGGATGGCAGATTCAAACGGAACAAAACTATATGCCGATTGAGGCGGTATCTGAGGCAGATTTTGTTACGGGAATGGAATTGGTGTCAGCTCGCTATTCGTTTGTGTGGCCCTTGAGGATCGGTCAGTTACTGGCAGGCAAACCTTT
>QKAA01000063.1 GCA_003247275.1 bacterium
ATTTGGCCCAGAGCTTGGTGGAGCGGTGAGAAATATAGATATAGATAGGAAATAGGATAAAGGCTAACAGGCCAATGAGCCTATTTTGATAGGTGAGGGCGCCAATGGTGAAGATAGTTTGCATAATAGACGGCAAAATAAAATTGGTAGCGGCGCCGACAAATTCTCCGATGGAAAGGATGCCACGTTTAAGTTGATTGGCAATTTTGCCTGACATTTTGCTATCAAAGTATTCTTGAGATAGCTTGAGCGTATGGGAATAAAACTGATCAGTTAAATAAACTGTTAATTTGGCAGACAATGTGTCACCCAGCTTATTACTAATACTGGTGATGAAGACCCCCAAGATGCTTGCTAGGAAAATATAGATGATGTTGGTGGTTAAAATTTGAGGGTTATGAATATTATCAATGACGTTTTTGGTTAAGAAGGGAGTTACCTGGGTGATAGCCGCGTTTAAAAGGATCAGCAGGGAAATAATAACCAACAATTTATGGAAGGGTTTGGAAAAGTGAATAATTTTACCGAGGCCGTTCATTGGCCTATTATGCCACATTAGGAACGGGAAACAGGTTTTAATTGGCGTTTGCGTTCGAAATCTTTGAGGAGTTTTTTTCTTAATCTTAAGTTTACTGGGGTAATTTCAAGAAGCTCATCATTTTCAAGGAAGTCGAGCGCTTCTTCGAGTGACATTTCTTGATCTGGGGCCATTTGGGTAATGCCTTTGTGAGATTTACTTCGGTGATTGGTCAGATTTTTTTCTTTACAAACGTTCATGACAATATCGTCGTCTTTGGAATTTAGACCGACGATCATGCCTTCGTAGACTTCTGTTCCAGGGATGATGTAACTGACTCCCCTGCCCTTAAGATTTCTTAAACCATATTCAACGGCTTTGCCAGTTTGATCAGAGATAATGACGCCATTTCTTAGTTTAGGCAATTCTCTGCCAAGTGGTTGATACCCAATTAATTGAGAATTAAACAACACCGTGCCTTTGGTAGCGGTTAGAAGGATGTTTCTTAAACCTAAAATGTTCCGGGTGGGCATTTCGTAAATAAATTCTGTTTCAGATTCAGTCAGCGGTTCCATTTTGGTTAAATTAGCAAAGCGTTGTCCCATCTCTTGATTAATGGTGCCAACATATTCATTTGGGACAATAACGCTGACTTCTTCTAGGGGCTCAACTGTTTGGTTGTCTTCAACTTTGGTAATGACTTCAGGCTTGCCGACTTCTAGTTCGTATCCTTCACGGCGCATGGTTTCGAGTAATACTGCCAAGTGCAGTTCGCCTCTGCCGGAGACTTTGAATTTCCCGGATGAGAGCTTTTCAAGCTTTAAGCTGACGTTATTTTCTAATTCTCGATCTAATCGAGCTTCAATTTGGCGGGCAGTGAAAAATTCACCTTCTCGGCCGTTAAAAGGTGAGGTGTTTGGACCTAGAGTTATATGGAGGGTAGGCTCAGAAATTTCAATAGAAGGTAAGGGCGTGATGTCAGCGTGGTTGGCAATAGTGCTGCCGATATCGACATGATCTAAACCAGTAATAGCCACAATATCGCCAGCAACGCCTTCGTTGGTTTCAACTCGAGAAAGGCCGCTATAAACCATAATTTTGTCAACGGTCATGGATTTTTGCGGCTTACTTGCTTCAACTAGTTTATCGCCAGGAGATAACTTGCCTTGATGAATTCTGCCAATAACAATTTTGCCTAAGTATGAATCGTAGTCGAGGCTAGAAACAACCATTTTAAAACTTTTAGCATCGTCAACTTGGGGAGCTGGAATTGTTTTAATGATGGTATCAAGCAAGGGTTTGACGGTGCCAGTTTGCTCAAATGAATCTGGTAGCTCATTAAAAACGACGCCTTGTCTGCCGATGGCATAGAGAACAGGAAATTCTAATTGTTCCTCGCTGGTGGCAAGATCTAAAAATAAATCAGAGATTTTTTGGATAACGTACTCGACTCGAGCAAACTTTTTTTCGATTTTATTGATGACTACAATAATGGATAAGTTCAATTTAAGGGCCTGCTTTAAAACAAATCGAGTTTGAGGCATGGGTCCCTCTTGAGCATCAACAATGAGGATAGCTCCGTCAGCCATGCTTAAGGTGCGCTCAACTTCGCCAGAAAAATCAGCATGACCAGGAGTATCAATAATATTAATTTTGGTATCTTGATACTCAATGGCACAGTTTTTTGCCATGATAGTAATACCGCGCTCGCGCTCGAGAGCGTTACTGTCCATGATGCAGTCCTCGTCCATTTCCTGTTGGTTTTGGCGGAAGACATTAGACTGTTTTAACAGTGCATCAATAAGAGTGGTTTTACCATGATCAACGTGAGCAATCACAGCAATATTTCTGATATCTTTGGTCATAAAGCAATGAAGTATAGACTAGATCGAAAGACTATTCAAGCGTTAGGCTTGCCGTCACTTAAAATCCCAAGTGTGTACGGTCCAAATTTACCGATGCGAGAGCAATCATTATCAAGAGCTATCTTGTGTATTTCTGCTAGCTTTGTAATTTTTTCTGCAAGAGATAACGGTCCTTTTGCTAGTTCTTGAGCTTTTTTCTGTTCTTTACAATATCCGAGTGGCTGGCAAGAAAGACATAGTTTTTGTTCAGGATTTCTCATTTGATTGGCATTATACACTGACACTACACTTTTTCGTTGATATCCAGGCCTTCTAAAACCTCTAAGGGATCCCAATCGCCACCGAATTGCTGGTTGAGTTGATCACAAATGGAAATAGATTGTTTCAGTTCATTTTCAGTATCGTTGCCCATAAAAAAGCGAACGACCTCCTGTCCTTTACTCAGACTTGATTGATCGATACTAGCATCATAACCAATAATGGTATTTTCGTTTTTGATTCTAATAAAGCCGATGGCGTGACCGCGAGGAGAATCAGCTCCTTTTGTTTGATAATCAACGTCAGCATCAGGATTGGTTTCAACGTGTGCTTCAAAACCAAGATCTTGCATGGTTTCAGCGATTGATTGTTGAAAAGCGATACAGCGATTGTTTGATCTGGTATTTTTAGGTTCTTGTTGATATTGATGAAGATTGAGGGCCAAATAGCGTATGCCGGTAATAATTCCTTGTTTGGTTTTGGGAATGTTGACTTTTTCTGTCAGGTTGATGGGAGCTTCAGCTATTTCCATACTATTTTTCCTCTTTTTGATACTGTTTTCGCGATAATTGTCCGCAGGCTCCAGCAATATCGTCACCATAGCTTTTTCTGATGGTAGCTACAATACCTTGGTTCATCAAATAATCTCGAGCAAAATAGACCCGATTGTTTGATGGCTGCTGATATTTATCGGTGGTTTGATTATAGCGAATGAGATTGACATGGACTAACTGAAGCGGAAATTGTGCTAGCCAGTCGGCTAAATCTTTGAGGTTTTGACTGCTATCGTTGACAGAATCGATTAATAAATATTCAAACGTAATCCGTCGATTTGTGTGTTTAAGATATTGGTGAATAGCTTGACTCAACGCTTCAAGGTCGACTTTGTTGGCAATAGGCATTAATTGCTGTCTTAGTTCTTGAGTGGCAGCGTGTAGGGAGATGGCTAAATTAACTTGGGGATGATTATGAGCAAAGTTTTCGATACCTTTGATTAAGCCGCAAGTCGATACAGTAATATGCCTGGCGCCGATACCGTAATAGGTTTGGAGCCAATCAATTGCTTGGTTAACAGCCAGTTCGTTAGCAAATGGCTCACCCATACCCATAAAGACGATTGTTTTAATGACAGCTTCGGGGAAGTTTAGTTTCCAGAAAAAGATCTGATCAGTTATTTCTTCGGCAGTTAACGATCGAGAGAGTCCAAGCGTGCCAGTGGCACAGAAGCTACAACCCATGGCACAGCCGACTTGAGAGCTAACACAGACAGAGTATTGGTTATCTTTAATGGGTATAAGAACTGTTTCGATGGAACCCCCTTGAGTCAATTCCAGAAGGGCTTTTTTGGTTTGACTGGTACCTGAAATGAGTTGAGTGTTGGAATATGAAGTGAAAGGAAGTTGATCTTTAAGGGCCTGGCGAAGTGTTTTGGGCCAAGAACTGAGTTGATCGTAGTCAGTTAAACGATTGGCTTGAATGGCTCCTACAAGTGATTTAATCCGATAGGGAGGCTGGTTGGCTGAGTCTAAAATCTGCTTTACTGCATCAAAGTTCATGAGCGTATTTTAGCGGTTATTTTAGAAAAAACTATTTCTAAAACAACAGTGAGAACTGTTAGGCCTGCAATAATGCCTACTTGGGTGAAAGTGATGGGGGCAAAGTCAAATAATTGCTGCAAACTGGGCACGGAGACAACAATTGTCATAAAGGCGGTAATACTGGTAGCCACGATCCAAAAAGCTTTATTGGGGGTTTTCAAAGCCTGAATGAATGAGCCTTTAGTTGAGCGGAAAGAGAGAATCAGGCCTAAATCACCATATACAAGGGTTAAGAACGCAACAAGTCTGGTTTGAGCATCATTTAAATTGAAATATTGGGCCATGAGATATGAAAGCATAATAGCGATAAAAACGGCTAACCCGGCAGTGATGGCACGAATAATAATTTGGCGGTTAAATAATTTCTCTGATGGTTTTCTGGGAGGCTCATTCATAGTGTTTGGTTCTTCAGGTTCTTGTTCAAAAACAAGAGTGCAGGTGGGGTCGATGATAAGTTCGAGAATGACAATATGAACGGGAGTTAAGATAAATGGCCAACCTAAAAGGGTGGGAAAGACGGCTGTTAAGGCGATGGGAATATGGACGGCAATAATGAAACCGACTGCTTTTCTGATATTCGTAAAAATCCTTCTCCCCTCTTCGATGGCTTTAACGATGGAAGTAAAGTTGTCATCGGTTAAAACCATATCTGCGGCTTCTCTGGCGACATCAGTGCCTTTTTGACCCATGGCAATGCCCATATTGGCAGCTTTGAGAGCTGGAGCATCGTTAACACCGTCACCAGTCATTGCAACTATTTCGTGATTTTTCTTGAGAGCATTGACGAGCTGTAATTTTTGAGAAGGCATAATTCGAGCACAAATGTTGGTGGCTTTAATACGTTTTTGGAGGTCTTTGGCTGAGAGTTGCTTAAGTTCTTCACCGGTTAATACATTTCCAAGGCCAGTTAAGCCAATTGATTGGCCGATTGATTTAGCAGTTTCGGGGAAATCACCAGTAATCATGATGACGCGGATGCCCGCTTGATGACAGGCATTGATGGCAGCTTTTGCTTCTGAGCGAACAGGATCAGATAAACAAATGAGTCCAGCATATTCAAAGTTAAGATCACTGACGTCAAAATTTTGATGTGATTCATAGGGTGAGGACTTAGCGACAGCTAAAATTCTCGCACCTGTAGCGGCGCATTGTTTAACTAAAGATTGTGCTTGCTTCTTTGTTGATGGAGATAAATTGCTGCATAATTGTAGAATCGCCTCGGGAGCACCTTTGGCAACATAGTAACAATTATTTTTAGTAATGGTTATCTTATTGACCATAAAGAGTCGATTTTGTTTGAGGGATGAAAACTCTTGAATAGTTGGCAGTTTTTCACCAGCATTATTTATTTCCCAGGCTTCGTTGATAGCTTTTTCCATGGAATCAGTTAAACTGCCGTGGCAGCCAAGCCTGGCATGAAGCAACAATTGTTTAGCTTGGGCTGATAGTTTTTGCTGGGTTGGGGCAAAAAATTGACCTGTTTTAGTAATAAGGTTACCAACTATCATTTTATTTTGAGTCAACGTACCAGTCTTATCAGTACAAAGAACTGTGGCAGACCCTAATGTTTCAAGTGTGGGCAAATTCGTCATTAAAACTTTCTTTTTGGCGATTCGCAAGGCGCCAAGGGCGGTAAAAATAGTAATAACCACGGGGAATTCTTCTGGAAGGAGCGACATAGCGATAGCTATACCTTGAAGGACTGCGGTAGCCCATTGATGAGTGCTAAATCCAACAAAAATGATAATGGCGACACAAATCGTTAGACCAGTGGTAGCAAAAATAATGGTGAGTCTTTTGGTTTCTTGTTGGATTTTGGTGGGTGTTTCCTCAATTGTGGCTAGGGATGAGCCAATTTCGCCAATTTTAGTATGTTGACCAATACTTTCGATTTTGACATAGGCCCAGCCGGCAGTAACCAGGGTGCCAGAATAAACAATTTCTTTTTTACCTTTGTTGACAGGAAGCGATTCGCCGGTTATGGCGGCTTCGTCAATAAATATATCTGGAGTCTTTAAAATGATGCCGTCGGCTGGAATTCGATCACCTTCAGCAACTTTGACGATGTCTCCGGGAACAATTTCATATCCAGGAACGATAATTTCTTTGCCGTTTCTTAGAGTTTTTACCCGAGGATTAGCTAAATTCTTCAGGGCATCAAGGGCTCCCTCAGTCTTCTTTTCTTGAATAAAGGTAATAAAGGTGACAAAGGAAATCATGAATAGAAGTAAAAAAGCCTCAATTCGATCCCCAATAAGGAAATAAATTCCACCACTGACCAATAGGAGTAAAATCATTGGTTCTTTGATGACTTTAAGAAGGATCATTAAGGAACTATTTGGTTTTTCTGCCTTGAGAATGTTTAAACCAAACTTTTTTCTTTGGACTGAAACTTGGCGTGAGGTTAGACCTTCGTAAGGAAGTTTACTCATTTATTCATTATGACGGGGAAGATAATTGTTTGTCCAGTTTATTAGCTGGCCATGTCATCAAGTTTGATGGGAGCTTCGTAACGAGGATTGCCGCGGAGAATAATCCTGTCTAGGGTTAAGGGTGAGAGCCAGGAAATAATTTCGAGGGTAAAGATGGATAATTCAAAGGCGCAAGGGATTAAGTTAGTAATGTAGTAGGCGCCCAAGCCAACCACAGTGGCGCTTCGCAAGCTATCAGTAAATAGGGTGGTGACAGTTTTTCTAATCACTTTTGGTTCGAAGCCGGCGCTTTTTGCTAAATCTCCTTTTTTAAGAATGGCAGGAACATCAAGCCACATAATGGTAAAAAAAGTGCCAATGGCAGTAATAGTGTTTAATTTTCTATTTGGAACACCAACGTCACCGCTAAATATGGCTAATGAGATATCGGTGGGAAAGTGGCGAAGGACAAAGTAACTAATAA
>QKAA01000047.1 GCA_003247275.1 bacterium
AAAATACACAGAAAACAAATCATTACTCATTTTTAATGAAATAGAAGAGGGTAAAGAAAAAGAGTTGTTACGACAATTAAATACCTCAGTTGTGATTCCCCTACAAGTGAAAGAGCAACACCACGGTTGTCTCTTACTAGGTGACAAATCTTCAGGTGATAGCTATACCAGACAAGACATTGATGTCTTGGAAATGCTTTCTCCCCAACTTTCCATTGCCATTCAAAACGCCAAATCTTACGAAGAGATTAGCCAATTTAACAAAACCCTAAAAGAAGAAATAAACAAAGCCACCACCGATCTTAAAAAAGCTAATCAACATCTCAAGCATCTAGATAAATTGAAAGATGAGTTCGTCTTCGTTGCTACTCATGAACTTAAAAACCCTGTTACTATCATGCGCGGTTATCTTTCCATGCTAAAAGAAGGCGTCTATGGCAAAATACCTGACAACATCACTGAGCCCCTTGATCAAATGCAAACAAGTAATCAACAACTTGTTGATCTCGTTAACGACTTACTTCAAATTGCCCGATCAGAAGCCAAAACTGTTACCATTAAAACTGAACCCACTAATCTCGTCTCCGTCGTTGATTCTGTTGTTGAAGCCACTTCTCCCTCAGCACAACAAAAAGGTCTAATGCTCACCTACAAGCGAACTGACAATCTTCCTCAAATAGAAGCTGATAGCAAACGAGTTACTGAAATCCTCAATAATTTGATTAGCAATGCCATCAAATATTCCGAAAAAGGCACTATTGAAATATCGCATGAACAAAAAGGAAACTTTATATTCACCCAAGTTAAAGATCAAGGTTTCGGTATTAGTAAAGAAGATCAAGCTAAACTTTTCACTCGCTTCTACCGAGTCGAAAATGAAGCTGCTCGAGGTATTCCCGGTACCGGACTTGGACTCTTTATTGTCAAGCAACTACTCGAAAAGATGGGTGGCAACATAAGTCTAGAGTCTGAAAAAGGAAAAGGGTCGACTTTTATCTTCTCGCTCCCCATTGCCTAAATTTCTCTTTTTTTCAAAATAATTTAACCATGATATGATGAATTCGTTCACATCAAGAAAAATAATATATGCCTGCCCCCAAATCAACCCCTCCAACTCAAGTAGATCCTAAACCCCGATTTTCTCTCGGTAGAATCATGAGTGCCGCTCAACAAGAAGCGACTGGCACCAAAACCACGTCTTACCTTGTCACCACCCTACTTGCCGGCGGCATCTACGCCTCAGTTAGTTTTTTTATTATCGACAACGTTCCTTATAATTATCTTCTCCCTGCATGGGTTGGGCTATCCTTTGCTTTTGCTCTCTCCTTCAGTCCCCTGCGATATGGAGCCGAAGAAATCATAAGACAACTATTTCCTGATTCTGACTACAATTCCCACCTCCTAATTAAACGACTTAACGCCATTAGTTATAGTAGTTTAACTTTAGAACGGCTGACCACCCACTTTTTCCAAGAGTTTGAAGTTAATCTTAACGTCAACGAAGCTCTATTTCTCATCCTCGATCGAGATGGTAACCTCACCACCCGTTTCCACGGTTTTGACTCTATTCCCAATCTTGAACCACTTGAAATACAAGAATTGGTTAAAGCCACCCACCAGCGCCCCGTTACCATTCACCATATCCGTCCCGACCACTTACGTCACAAACTTGAAGCCAGTGAAATCAAAGTAGTTGTTCCCCTCACAAACAACGAAAGCTTTCTTGGTCTCCTTATTCTCGGTGGAAAAACCGGTAAACACGCCTATACCACCAAAGATTTGAAAGTGCTTGAAGCTATTGCTCCTAAAGTTGGTTTTGCTATCCAAAATGCCCGCGAATATGAGCGAGTCAGCGCTCACAATCAACAGCTTATCGAAAACCTGGAAAAAACTAATCAACAACTCCGCAATCTTAATGATAAATTAAAACACGATGATAAACTCAAAGATGAATTTATTTATGTCGCCACCCATGAGCTAAAAAATCCGGTTACCGCCATGCGTGGTTACCTTTCCCTCATTCAAGAAGGAAGATTTGGCGAAGTTCCCGAAGAACTAAAAAACCCTTTTAATCAAGTCTTAAGCTCCAACCAACAATTAATTACTCTCTTAAACAATCTTCTCCAAATTGCCCGCATTGAAGCCAGCACCCTTTCTTTTACCACCAAACCCATCACTGAGTGTGACGTCATTGATCAAGTAATCCGCGATCTTAAAGCTTTAGCCGAACAAAAGAATCTAACCGTCATTCACAACTGCGCCAACCCTTCAGTCACTGTCATGGCCGAAAAAGAGCGGCTCCGCGAGATCATTTCCAACCTTCTCAGCAACGCCATCAAATATTCCGAAAAGGGCACCATTGAAGTCTCTCACACCATTGAAGACAATCAGTTTATCACCCATGTTAAAGACGAGGGTGTCGGCATCCCTGAAAAAGACCAAAAAATGATCTTTACTCGTTTCTTCCGTGTTGAAGAAGAAGCTGCCAAAGGTATCCCTGGCACTGGTCTTGGTCTCTTCATCATCAAAGAGCTCCTCGAAAAAATGGAAGGCAAAATCTGGTTCGACTCCAAACCCGGCGTTGGTTCCACCTTCTCTTTCTCTCTTCCCCTTGCTCGTGATTACACCCTCAAAACAAATCAATAAACTAATAAGCCCCCCACCCAAACAAAAACCCCTCAGGAAGAGGGGTTTTTAAGTAATCAGTAAAAAACAATCAGCTTATTCTAAAGCAGCATCTACCACTGCCTGCATATCGGTATAGTTATATGCTCCACCAAAGTTCTGTTCGTTAATAAAGAAGCTTGGTGTCCCTTGCACTCCGAATTGGCGAGATAAGGCTGTATCTGAAGAAACTCGATCAGCGTATTTGCCACTTTCCAAACAATCCCTCATGAATGAAGCATCAATGGCACTCTTAGTAAAATCTGCCAACACTGATGCATTAGACACGTCGTTTTTGACCGTATTGTTGAGTAAATCATACCCAGCATTGGACATTAACAGATCGTGGACTTCCCAAAACTTACCCTTCTCTTCAGCACAATACAGTGCTTGAGTTGCCATTTCTCCATTTCCATGACCCGGACTATACAACCACACAAACCCTGCCTTGCCCTCATCCACTAATTTCTTCATTTCCACTACTGGAGCTTGATATGTGCCTCCGTCAGAAGTCAACATAAATCGCTCCCCCACCTCCTTATTTAGCTCAGGATTTTTACCTGCCGCAATATGACAATAAGGACATGATGGATCAGAAAATTCCACAAATAACACCTTCTTCTTGGCGTCACCAAACACGATATTACTTTTATCGTTAAACAGTTCTTTTACTTGGTCCAAACTCACCTGAGGTTGAGCTTGCTGTTGGGCTTGAGCCGTATCTGTACCGCTCCCAGTTCCCGTCGCTTTCAAATCAAGCTTTTCATACACACTCACCTTACCGTACAAATAACCGACGGCAAAAGCAGCCACCACGATTGCTCCCACTAAACCAGGAACCAACCAATCTTTGGGTGATGATTTCTTATATGTCACCGTCACCTCGGGCTCAACTTTTTTCTTTGTTGCTCGAGTACTGGCGCCTGTTTTCTTTGTTGGCATAACCCTCCTCCAATTAATTTATGATCTAAAAAACCTACTAACTACCACACTATATGTAGTAATTACTATGCGGTCAACCCGCAACTAATTTATCCCATCTCCAAATATCGCTCAGCGTCTAAAGCTGTCATCACTCCAAAAGCCGCAGCTGTTGAAGCTTGTCGATATCGAAAATCCACACAGTCTCCGCCAGCAAAAATACCTTTTTGACTAGTCATCGATGGGAATCCACTCTTCCACAGTTCATTGCCTGAAGTGTTTCCGCCCAATGCTGACACACCTTGATAAATCAAGCCCGTCTTCACATATCCTTGTTCGGTCAACTCCACCACTCCCTTTAAAAACTCCGTTGCCGGCGTATGACCAATGGCTGCAAATACCCCATCCACTTTTTTCACTTCCACCTCTCCCGAAATTACATTCTTTATCTCAACTCCCGTCACAAACTGCTCCCCTAAAACCTTTTCCACCGCGCCATTCCACATCACCGAAATGTTCTCTGCCTTGCTTACTTTTTCTATCATCGCTTTACTTGCCCGGAAGGAATCTCGTCGATGCACAATTGTCACCTTTGAACAAAACCGAGACAAAGCTAAAGCGTCCTCCATCGCCGAATCTCCTCCGCCCACCACAATCGTCTCTTTACCTCTAAAAAACGCCGCATCACACACAGCACAAGCTGAAACTCCTCGACCGCGCAATTCCGCTTCTCCCGGCACCCCTAACCATCGAGCCTGAGCTCCAGTTGCCACAATGACTGTCATCGTTTTATATTCGCCAGCCGCAGTTTTAACCAACCACACTGGCTTATCCTCAGCCAATTCCTCTGTCGCCGCAACCTGAGTCACCACATCGTCAATAACTTCAGCTCCAAATCGCTCCGCCTGCTCTCGCATCTGTTGCATCAGCACTGGACCGTCAACCCCTTCATTAAACCCAGGGAAATTCTCCACCTCCGTCGTCAACATTAATTGACCGCCCGGAGTACTCCCAGTAAACACTACTGGTTTTAAATCAGCTCGGGCCGCATAAATTGCCGCTGACCAAGCTGAGGGACCACCACCAATAATGACTACTGATCGTGTCTCACTCATAAAACTGCAGAAATTAAATTTTCAATACCACCTCGTCCCCCAAAACCAACTCGGCGATCCACTTCTTTTCCGCCCTTAAACACAATCATTGTAGGAATACTCATCACCCCAAATGTTTGCGCTGTCTGATGATTCGCGTCCACATCCAATTTAACCAACAAGGCTTTCTCTTTATATTGATCCGCCATCTCATCGATAATTGGCGCCGCCATCTTACAAGGTCCACACCACTCCGCGTAAAAATCAACCAGCACTGGAACGTCTGATTGTAAAACTACTGATTCAAAATCTTGATCAGTTACATGAGTTGCTGCCATAAAATCCTTCTTTTTTTTAAACTTAACTAATTTTTATCAAACTATTAACAATCGCTGACAATTTTTGTTTCTGTTCGGTTGCTTCTACACAAGTTGCTGCCTCTGCAATCAATAACTCCTTCCCTACCCGTTTCAATGCGCTTTGAATGGCTGCAATTTGTTGAGCAATTTGCTCACAATCACGCCCATCCTCATACATTTTACGAACTCCCCGAACCTGTCCTTCAATTCTATTCAGTGCGGCAACAAGTGAATCTGTCATATATCTATATATACTATAGGGGGGTATTATTTGTCAACCCGAAAATTGTCAAAAAGACACCTCGTCTCCCACCTTAATTCCAGAGGAAATAATCCAACCAGACGGGGCTTCAACCACCATATCTACCTCCGTTGCTGGCGAAACTGTTTTTGGTACCGGATTTTCTTCACTCGGCGCTGGCACACTTTCTGTCATTTCCACCACAATTCCCCTCGCTACCCAAATAAAATCTAACGGGAAGTTCATTCCCTTCATCCAATACAGCACTCGCTGCGGCTCCGCGTACACAAACGCCATTCCCTCATTTTCTCCCAAAGATTCTCGATACGACAAGCCTAAAGCCTGTTCGTCCGCTGTCCGCCGCACCTCTACCTTCAAAGTCTGATCCCCAATTTTTAATACTTCTTGTCTTCCCACTGGATTTGGTCGAGGCTTCTCTTCCACCACTGGATTCTGGTTTATTAAAAAGGCTTTCGAAGCAATTAAATAGCCACCCAGCAATATCGCTCCTACCATTAATACTGTTCTTAGTTGAATTTTCATAAAATCTCCTTCCTTATCCTAACTCGAAACCACAAAAAAATCCCTACACATATTGCTATAACTGAGAAAGTTGAAGCCACGGCCCACCCCTCTTGAAAAGACCACGATCGGATTCTTAACGGCTCCAAAACTAATCGAATCACTCCATAGCCAATTAAATAAGCCCCCACCATTTGCCCTTCTACCCTCTTTTTCTTCCCCAATCGGCTGAGCATCCAATAAAGCAATAGATTAAGTCCTGCTTCATAAGCAAACAGTGGATGATAACTCCCTGACAACCCCTCAACCCTAATCCCCCACGGCAGCGTTGTTGCTCGTCCATAGAGCTCACCATTCACAAAATTACCCAACCGCCCCAACGCTTGAGAAAGCGGCATCATTATGGCCACCGCATCCAAAAATTGAACCCACAATTTACTATGCTTATAAAAAACCACCAAACTCCCCACCACTCCACCAATAATTCCGCCCCAAATTGCCAAACCTCCATGCCACAACGCCAAAATTTCGCTTCCATTCAATCGATAATAATCCCAATAATCAATCACATGATAAGCTCGTGCTCCGATTATTCCCCCCACCAATAAACTCACTCCAAATCTTCCAAGATCAGCTTCCGACAACTTCCATCGCTTCGCCCACGTCATTGCTCCCGACCATGCCAGCACCACCGCGATCCCAATCAACAAGCCATAGAAATGAAACTCTATTCCTCCCACCTCAAAGCCCGATATCATAACCCCGCGCCTAAAGACGCTTGCATCAACCAAACTTGCAGTAAACTCCACACCACCACAAATCCGCCCGCCACCACCCGTACTTCCGTCACCTGCAATGGTCGTTTAATCTGCCACCCAAACCAATCTCCCAATAAATCGGGTCGCTTCCAATCACCAATAATTGCCATCGTTAGCCAATATCCCAAACCCATCACCATTCCCACCGCCACCACACTTCCCGTTGAAGTAATCACATACAAAGCTAGTAACCACCACACCATGGCAAACCCCGCACTAAACAACAGCAGCTTTTTCTTATCCCGAAAGCGTCTGAATAACAACCCTCCCGCTGCTCTCCAATCTCGCCGTCTCATCCAGTACTGAATTTGAATTGACTGTTGCTCAAACGGAAATAACCACCACGCTGCAATTATCCCATCAATCAGCTCTAACAACAGCGATAAAACCAAACCTATGATAAATAACCACCACGACCCCCCAAATCCCAACCACCCCACCGCTCCCGCATAAATCAGCCACACCAAAC
>QKAA01000039.1 GCA_003247275.1 bacterium
GGAAAGAAACCAGGGTGCCGACATTACCAAAGATGGCTTGCTTAACCTCTTCTTCCATTTGACTGACAAATTGGTTGGCGACGGTTAGATTGAGGTGATATTTACGGGCTTCGGAGAGAATAGTGGCAAAGTCGGGGGTGGCAAAATTTTGAAATTCATCAACGTAAAGGTTAAAGTCGGGACGTTGTTCTTCGGGAACATCTTGGCGACTCATGGCAGCAGCCAAAATTTTAGGAACAATCAGTAAACCTAAAAATTGAGAATTTTCTTCACCAATTCGACCTTTAGCTAAGTTAATTAAGAGAATTTTTCCCTCGTCCATGACTTTTCTAAAATCAAAGGCGCTTTCGCTTTGGCCAATGATATTGCGCATCATTGTATCGGTGACGAAGCGACCAAATTTAGAGACGATGTAATCAAGCACTTCGGACTTGTGGAAGTCGGACGTTTGGGCAATTTGATCGGTCCAGTAACGACGAACCATCGGGTCTTTAACTTTGGGGAGTAATTCCTGCACGTAGTTTTGATCGGTTAGACAGCGAACAATTTCGATAAAGGTGCTACCTGGTTCGGCCATAACCGTTAACATGGCATTTCTGATGGCGTGCTCAAAACGAGGACCAATAATACCAGTTTTGTGCGGGTCGTAAAGCTTGTACATGAGATTAATAATGGAAGAGGTGACAAACATTTTTTGTTCTTCGGTTTGAGCTTCCATAATGTTCATACCCATGGGGCGATCGGTGTCGGCGGGATTGAAGTAAATGACGTCTTCGGCGCGTTCGGGAGGGATCATTTCGAGGAGCTTTTCAACAGTATCGTGAGGATCAATAAAACAAACACCTTTACCCGCTTTGATGTCTTGTTTTAACATCTCCAGAAGGAATTCTGATTTACCGGTACCAGTTTTACCAATAATGTACATGTGGCGTTGACGATCGGAGTCGGAAATATGGACGTTGCGGGTTAGGCCGCGATACCGAGACTTGCCTAAAAACAGACCGGTGGTAGGAATTTCAGCTGGAGCTGGGGCTCGTTTGGCGTTTAACCAATGAATGTGAGGGGTTTCAACCATTTTGTTGGGGAGGTGGAATATAGTGGCCAATTCTTCGGTGTTTAAAACGGAGGTGTTGCGGTTAAAGAGGGGCATGTAGCGATAAATAAAATCAATCATGAAGAGTTGTTTAACCCACAGGCGCTTGGGTTTGGTGAATTTGTTTAAGCTGGAGCTAAATTGAGCAAAAGAACTGGTTAAGTTTTTGAGGTGAAGTTTAGCTGAGGCTTCTTGCGGAGAAGAAACAACGATGCGAATTGAGGTGTTAAAGCCGGGTTTGCTAATTTTATTTTCGATAAATTCGTAGGTTTTTTGATCGGTGTGATATTTGGCGGTTTCAGGATTAGCTTCTTGTTTTTTGGTGTGAGAAATATATGACTCGCCGGCGTGCTGCCACTCTTTGCTAGCAGGAGAAAAGATAAGCTGAACCACAGCTCCTTCGCCGTCAGACATTTTGGCCAAAGAAGAAGTGAGAGAACTTAAGGGGTCGGTGGCTAACTCTTTGTAGGTTTTGATGGGTTGATAGGAAGCACTGCTTAATTTGAGAGAGGCAAAGGCAACTTTACCTTTTTCGCTAAAGACATTGTATTCGTCGACTTGATAGATTTCGGCGCCGGGATAGGCTCCATGAATTTGTTTTTCGATTAAATCTTGGAGGTTGCCGGGACAAGAAACGTAGAAACGAATATCTTCTTTGAGGGCAACGATTTCAAAACTAAAGTGATCTTGGGGTTTAGTAAGTTTTTTGAACCAATCGGATTCATAGAGAGAATGAAGCGAGGCGAACATTTGTTCGGCGGCATCAATTTTAATTTCATTATCACGGGGGAGGCGAATTTCTAAGAGAACAAAACCTAAACTATATTCTTCTCGATCTTTGTAGCGAAACCACTGCAAGAACAAATAGCCCATTCCAATCAAGGCGAGAAAGGCTAGGGCTGAAATGCCTGCCCAAGTTAGCCAGAAAGTGATGTTGGAAACTAAAAGATCAAATTGATTCATGTTTTTTTAGTTGTCTCTGGTGACTGATTAATGGTCTCTGGTGCATATTTTACTCTGTCTTTCATAGATTTGAGGAGACGAAGACACCATTCAGCTAACCACCTGGCAGAGTCGGTGATTTGGCTTTTTAAATATTTTTTGGATGATGACTGAGATAGGGGAAGGACGATCACCTCTTTGACTACTTGAGCGTCGGAATCAGCTAATAGAACTTCGCCATCGTGGGTGATGGGTTTTTCAAGTTTGATGTCCCCTTCTTGATCTAGTTTTTGTAGCCAACCTTCAACTTCAGCAGGAAGTGGTTCTTGCTCTGAGACTTCGACAAGAGGGGCGGATTCTTGCTGTTGTGGTTTAACTTCTTGAGTAATGGGAGCGGCTTCTTTGTGAGCGGAACCAACTGGTTGTTGGGGCGGTGTAAGAGGGGCGGCTTGCTGAATGACGGCGGCAGCTAAGGGATTCATCTCATCTGGAGTTGGATTGGTTGGTAAAGCACTAGTTGGTTGATTATTTTGAGTACGCTGATTTTCGGCAGGAAGTGGCGGGAAAAATGTATTTTGGGCAGTCATATTCTTATCTTACCAGAGGCGTGAAGAGGGGGCCAGTGAACTTTATTTTAAAAGTCAAGTCCTTTAACTGCTGGCTTTCCCTGATCGTAGGGGTGCTTTATTTTTTCCATGGAAGTTACTAGGTCAGCTTGAGCTATTAGTTTGGGATGAGCATTTCGGCCGGTTAGGATGAGGTGGGTTGAACCATGTTGTTTGATAAGGTTTAGAACTTGATCGAGTTTAATTAGTTTGTCACTTATGGCGTTATTAATTTCATCTAAGATCAGGACGTCAACGGTGGGGAGCAGCTCCTGGGCTTTTAGTAGAGCTTGATCGGCAGCATGGAGATGAGCGGTGGGGGTGGTTTTGTCGATAGCAATTTGACCGGTGGTCAGCGGAGCGGTTTTATCTTTGATAAAAAAACCTTGACCAGACGGATAGATAGTGAAATTTTTGAGCTGCTGATTGACGCCGTATTCACTGACTTTCCAGGAAGGATCTTTGTACCACTGAACCATGGCAACTTTCAGACCAGATAAGCTAGCGCGTAGACCAACACCTAGAGCGGCGCTGGTTTTGCCCTTACCATCGCCAGTAAAGATATAGACCATTCCTTTTGATTTCATGGAGATATTGTAACTCATGTCGTTTAACTACTATTAAAATGATAGATATAAGGCCTATAGTCTATTGACGACGTGTTTTTCTAGAGGTATACTTTGGTTTTGTGAAAGATTGCTGGAGGTAGTTATATGTTAGATAATGAAAAAGTTATCGAACAAGAGCTTGTTGGACCAGTGTTTGAAACTCAAGCACTTGATGGTAGCGGGAGGTTTGTAAAGGGCCAGCGTTATCTTGAGACGAGACAACGTCCTGGTATTACCGTTGAGTTTAGTGATGGGACTGAAGAACTATTAACTTTTGTTGTGACTGGAATTTTGTACGAGGATTAATTTTTCTTGGGTTTTTTGAGGTAGGCCAATAACAGTGTTGATGTCCCCGTCAATAGCTTTGACGTAGGGCTTGATTGATTTCTGGACTTGGTAGCCACCAGCCTTGCCTTGCCATTCATTGGTATCAAGGTACGCTTCAAGCTGATTCTCATTCATTGGGGCAAAAGTAACATTACTCACCTCAGAAAAAACTTCTCCGTTAATACAGACTCCAGTCCAAACTTGATGGGTTTGGCCGGCAAGAGAAGAAATAATATGCTTAGCGTCTTGGCGATCAAGTGGCTTACCAATAATCTGATTATTAAAGGCAACGACAGTGTCAGCGGCAAGAATGATGTGATCAGGATATTGATTGTGACAGGCTTGATATTTTTTGAGAGCCAAAGTTTCAACTAAGTTTTTCGGATCGGTGATGGAATTTTTTTCTTGCTCTTCGTCAGTATCGGTGGGCTTAACTTCAAAATCAAAGCCCCAATCACTCAGCAATTGGGCACGCCACTGAGAGTTAGAGGCAAGAATAATCATGCGCTGCAGGCGCTCCAGCCACAACTGTGACAGAGAACACAACCTTCTTCCAGGGTAGCGTTGGCGCCACATTCAGGACAAACTGTGGTCTTATGATCATGAGTTTGAAGCGATTCAGCGGTGCGTTGTTTGAGTGATTTTTGTTTCATGGTGGATTGAATTAGGATCTTGGATGGTTTTTTGGCAGCAGATGAATGATTGGAGGTTTGGAGAACCTGAAAGTCTTTGGAGCCATCACGATAAACGGTGACGCCTTTACAGCCAAGTTCCCAAGCCATAAGATAGGCAGCTTTAATGTCTTCAATTGAGGCGGTGTTGGGCATATTGATGGTTTTACTGACTGCGTTGTCGACGTGAGCTTGGAAAGCGGCCTGCATTTTGATGTGCCAATTCCAATCGATGTCATGAGCAGAAACAAAGACTTGTTTCATGTTTTCAGGTAAATCGCCTATGTGCTGACAGCTGCCGGTTTGAGAAATTTGGTTAATGGCATGATTGTATTCGCCGTTGGTACCTTTGAGTTGGTGGAGCGTCTGACTGAAGTATTTGTTGACGTAAGATAAGCCACCATCATCGACGACATTTTTAACATAGGCGAGAGCAAATACTGGCTCAATTCCTGAAGAGCAGTCGGCCACCATACTAATCGTGCCGGTGGGAGCAATGGTGGTGATGGCCAAATTTCTGACTTTTCTCCCCTGCTTTTTGAATGAAGACTCTTTCCAACGAGGGAAGACGCCTTTTTCTTTGGCCAATTTTTCTGAAGCAACCCAAGATTCGTCTTGAATGAATTTCATAACTTTTTTCGCCAGATTAACTCCAGCGTTGGAGTTGTAGGCAACCTCAAGCTCAAAAAGCATGTCAGCCCAACCCATAACACCTAAACCAATGCGACGATTAGCTTTAACCGTTTCATCAATTTGGGGGAGAGGATAGGTCCCAGCGTCGATGACATTATCAAGCAGGCGGACGGCAATATGGACAACCTCGCGAAGACGGGACCAATCTATCGATGACCCCACTTTGCCAGAGTCTCCGCGGGGTAAAACGAATTTAGCTAGATTGATGGAACCAAGGTTGCACGCATCAAAAGGATGAAGAGGTTGCTCGCCGCAAGGATTGGTGGTGTTAATGAGTCCGTAACTATCTATCAGAGGGTTATTTTGATTGATGGCGTTTAAGAAAATCATGCCGGGGTCACCGGTGCGCCAAGCTAGAGTGGCGATTTGATCAACCAAGGTGCTAGCACGAAGGGTTTGGACTGGTTGACCGTTACGGGGATTTTTGAGCGTAAATGAAGTATCATTTTTGACAGCTTTCATGAATTCATCGGTGATGCCGACAGAAATGTTAAAGTTAGCAATGTCTCCATCTTCGGTTTTACAGGTAATAAATTCCATAATGTCAGGATGATCGACGTTTAAAATACCCATGTTGGCACCACGCTTTTTGCCGCCTTGCATAACTTGCCGGGTGGCAGTGTCAAAAACTTTCATAAAAGAAACTGGACCGGTGGCTAAACCGCCGGCGCTCTTGCTGACAGTATCACCGTTAGGTCGAAGTTTACTGAAGTTAAAGCCGGTGCCACCACCGGTTTGATGAACCAGAGCCGTCCATTTAACTGCATCAAAAATAGCTTCCATACTGTCTTCAATGGGGAGAACAAAACAGTTGGCAAGTTGGTTTTGTTTGGTGCCGGCATTATTAAGAGTTCGACCAGCGGGAAGAAATTCCATGTTAGCCATGACTTCAAAAAATTGTTGCTGCCATTTTTTCTTGTCTTTGGTTTCAACTGAAGCTAGGGTGTGAGCAACCCGAGAAAAAAGTTGCCTCGGAGTTTCAATGACTTTGCCATCTTCATCGTGAAGTAGGTAACGACGCTCTAAGACTTTGAGCTGATTTAAAGATAAACCTAAGTCGTCCTCAACACCAATAACAGCGCGAACAGCTCGTTCTTTGCGATGCTGCTCGCGATAGAGGATGTAGGCTTTGGCGGTTTTGTAATGCCCGGCGGCCATTAAAACTTGTTCGATGATGTCGGAAATTTGCTCAACGGTGGGAATTTCTTTGGGCTTGAATGAGGAGCCAGTTAAATTGATAACAATATCGGTTAAACGGTTGATTTCTTCTAAACCAAATTCGTTGGTTTCATCGACGGCTTTGGTAATAGCGACGATGATTTTTTGGGGTTCAAAATCAACCTCTTGGCCATTACGTTTGATGATGTGTTGAAGAGGTGATTTCATGAGTGTTGGTCTTCTTTTTCAGCTAAGGGATGGCCGCCGCGGGTGGCGGCTTTGATTTTGTAATATTCTTTGTTTTGAATATCTTGAGAGACTGAGGGATTAAAAACTTCAAGGGGATATTTTTTGGCATTTTTGGCCATTTTGCGAATAAAAGCCTGAGACACATCGAGATTGAGGCGATCGGCGATGGTCATAACCCACCAAAAAACATCGGATAATTCGTCGGCAATGGCTCCTTTTAATCGGGCCTCTTCTTCAACTTCTTCACCAGATTTCCATTGAAAATATTCCAATAACTCGGCAGCTTCGAGAACTAAGGAGATGGCCATGTCTTTAGGATCTTGATGGTCCCAACCACGATTATCACGAAATTGCTTCATGCGTTCGAGGAGATCGGCAATTTTGGTGTTTTGATCAGTGATGAGATTATCGTCCATTCAATTTTTCCTTTGTGTTATTCATTTATTGTTTTTGGTACTTGTTTACATGGAACATTTGGACCAACCGCATTGAGGACAGCT
>QKAA01000082.1 GCA_003247275.1 bacterium
TGGTTATGTAGCAGCGGCAGGTGGTTTGCTCTTAAACGCTATCTACATTGATGTTTATGAAGCCTCAAAAGTAGCTCTAACCTATTGGGCCTTAAGTGGTATGGTCGCCGCTATTTCCGTTTTGTATCCACCCAAATCAGTTAGTCCTGCCAAAGTGAAAGCTGTCAAACCCACCAAAAAAAATAAAAAATCACGAAAGTAACTATGAAGCAGAAAATCTTTTATGTCATCCTCGCCATCGGATTTTGTCTAGGAGCTTGGTTGAGGTTAAAAGATGTAACTGCACCCTTGGCTGACTGGCATTCGTTTAGGCAAGCCGACACCGCTTCGGTCGCTCGGGAATTTGTCAAACACGGTATCAATTTACTTGAACCCAAATATCAAGACTTAAGTAGCATTCAGTCCGGCCTAGACAACCCAGAGGGCTATCGTATGGTTGAGTTTCCCCTTGTCAGTGGTGCAGTCGCCTTTCTCTATCAACTACCCTTATTTAATAGTCTTTCACTCCACGTATTCTATCGATTATTTGACGTTACCCTCTCGCTCATTTCCGCCGTCTTTTTATATCTCATAGTCAAAAAACTACAATCAATTGAAGTAGCTACGGCAAGCACTCTTGCCTTCTTACTTTTGCCGTTCAACCTCTTTTATTCCCGGACTATTTTGCCCGAAGTTGCTGTTATCACCTTTTCCTTGGCAGGGGTTTATCTTGGCATGCGCTATATCGATAAAGCAAACCTTATCAACTTCCTCATCAGTTTTCTCGTTTTATCAGTCGGACTCTTAATCAAGCCTATCACTGGCTTTTTCTATCTCCCTCTTTTAGGGTATGCCGTCCACAAAAGGGGTATTAGCTCTTTATTCAATTGGAAATACATTTTTCTGACTCTCATTTCCATAGTCCCCTTAATAGTATGGAGACAATGGATTACTCAATTCCCAAGTGGCATTCCCGACTCCTCATGGCTTTTAAACGGCAACAACATTCGTTTTAAAGGAGCCTTCTTCTATTGGCTTTTTGCCGACCGAATTGGTCGATTAATGTTGGGTTATTGGGGCGTTAGTTTGTTAACATTTGGTTTGCTAGCTCGCAAAAAATCCTCCGTTTTTATTTGGTGGATTGCTGCCAGCCTTCTATATCTGATTGTTTTCGCCACCGGTAATGTCCAACATGACTATTATCAAATTCCCATTATTCCCACTATCGCTATCTATCTTGGTTTTGGCATCAACTATTTGCTCACCACCAAATCTTTTTCAAAAGTTGCCAGCTTCACCTTATTGGCAATAGTCCTTTGTTTTTCCTTCTCCTTCTCTTGGTACCACATCCGAGCTTATTACGGCATTAACAACCCCGCCATCGTCGAAGCAGGTCAAGCCGTTGATGAGTTGACCCCATCTGACTCTTTAATTATTGCACCATACATGGGAGATACTGCCTTTTTGTATCAAACTAACCGGACAGGTTGGCCTATTGGCCTAAATATTGAAGATAAAATCCAAAAAGGGGCGGATTATTACGTTTCAGTTAACTTTGATGACGAAACCAACCATCTGATGACTCAATACCAAGCCCTAAAGCGAACTGATTCCTACGTCATCCTTGATTTATCCCGCCCACTCCAACTTTTTTCTCGTTAAAAAAATCTAAACCACAGCTGACTTGAGATAATCTGTTAACAATTGTTGGTGCTTTAAAATATCTTTTCCTATAAAAATAATTCGATTTTGTTCAACAGCTTCGGTGAGAGGTTGAAAGTTTAAACTCCCAAATACCCCATTAATCAATTGAGTTGACCCATCCTCTAGAGCAACAATGCCTTTAATTCGATAAAATGCGTCTTGTTTACACGCTTGTAATACTTCTTCAAGCTTAGCTCGTGAAAAAGTCCCCGTCATAGTTACTGCGAATGTTTCTAAATTGTGATGATGATGTGTGTTATCGCTTTCTCCAAAAACTTCCCTGTGATCAATCCCAAATAGCACAGTTGGATCAACCACCCCATCGGTAGTTTCTAACTTAGCCGTATCAGGATTAATCCCATACACTTCTTCTTTAACTCGATATAGCTTTTCCTCATCTACCTGATCCGTTTTATTAAAAATAATCAGATCAGTGTATTTTGCCTGTTCCCTGGCCACCACTGAGGTATCTTTCACTTTCTCAAAATTAACGCAATCAACCACACTAATGACCCCATCCACATAAATTTGCTCATTCTTTTTTAATTCCAACAGAATAGGGAAGGGGAGCGCATCTCCCGATGCCTCAATAATGATTCGCTCAGGATGCTCCGCCTCAATTAACTCTGATACAGCTTCATTCAAAGAACCTACCAAAATACAACACAAACAGCCATTAACCACTTCTTTAACTGCCAAGTTGTTCATTCGGGCCAAAGCTCCATCCACACTCGCATCGCCATATTCATTCTTAATCATGGCTATTTTCCGAGGGGTTGGGTACAGTTTCAGCGAATTCATAATAATTGTAGTTTTGCCGCTTCCCAAGTAACCGGAAAAAATGGTGATCGGTGTTTTTGTCATATGCCTAAACTATAGCTGAAAGCCAGCTAAATTACAGCTATAATGAGTAAGGTTGATAAAAAAAGGTATTAAAAAACAACCATAATTCAATTATTTCTTAAATTACACCACTATATATAACCTATGAAAATATTGATGCTCACTCCCTACTTGCCCTATCCACTGGTCTCGGGTGGCCAAATTCGTACCTACAACTTGCTTAAAAACTTAGCCAAAAAACACGACATTACCCTTTTTGCCCTGATTAAGGAAGAGCATGAACGCCGTCACATCAAGCACTTAGAGCCTTTCTGTAAAAAAATTCGTGTCTTCAAGCGATCGGAAAAACCCTTTACTATTAGAAATATTTTTAAAGCTGGTTTTTCCCTTTACCCCTTTGTGGTCACCAGAAATCTCGTTCCAGAAACCATCGAGGCTGTCAAAGACGAACTTGCTTCCGAAAAATATGACCTCATTCACGCTGAAACCTTTTACATGATGCCTAACATTCCTAAAACCGACATTCCTATTATTCTGGTTGAACAAACCATTGAGCATCTTGGTTATCAAAGTTACGCCCAATCATCCAAATTGTGGTTTTTAAAACCACTACTTTATGTAGACATCGCCAAAATTAAATATTGGGAAAACTACTATTGGCGCTACTGTGATCGCTTAATCACCATGAGTGACAACGACCGAGAGTACATCTTAAAAGAAAGTCCTGCCGTCAAACATGTGGACGTGGTCGCCAACGGCGTTGACACCGATTATTTTGATGCCGTTAAAAAGAAATTGCCCACCAAACCAACCATTTTATTTGTTGGCACTTTTTATTGGCTGCCCAACGTTCAAGCTGTTAAATATTTAGTCAAACAAGTCTGGCCCATTATTCATCGCAAGCTGCCCGAGGCTCATTTACATATTGTTGGTTTCCGGCCCACTGCAGAAATTCAATCGTACAATTCTATGCCTCACGTTAAAGTCAGTGGCTCTATCAAAGATATTCGTCAAGCCTATTCTCACTCCCACCTCCTTTTAGCTCCAGTCAAATGGGGTAAGGGAACTCGTTACAAAATTCTTGAAGCTATGGCCACCAAAACACCCATTGTGGGCACTCCCATTGCGGTTGAAGGTATTGAAGGACTTACCATCGGCAAACACGTTCTAATCGGCGACAATCCTGAAGAACTAGCCGATGCCGCCATCACCATCTTGAAAGATAAAAATTTTCAAACCAAATTAGCAAAAAATAGCTATCAATTAGTCACTAAAAATTACAATTGGCAAGCTATATCCAAAGATTTGGATCGCTTGTATTTTGAAGTGGCCAAGAAGAGTCATTAATCAAGTATGAACCATCAAGCCTTTGACATTTCCATTATCATTTTAAATTACAATGCCGCCCCCTTTTTGCCTGACTGTCTTGACTCCATAGAAGCTCAAACAGGGATCAACGTCCAAACCATCGTGGTTGACAATCACTCAACCGACAACTCAGTTGAGCTCATCAAAAAGAATTATCCAAAGGTCATTCTCGTCCAAAGAGATACCTCTGTCGGTTTTGCTGCCGGCAATAATCGGGGAGTCGAAAAGGCCGCCGCTCCACTCGTTTTATTCTTAAATCCTGATACTAAATTCATTGGTCAGAACGATTTAAAACGCTGTGTTGATAAATACAATCAAACCAAATCCGTCGGCGCCCTCACTTGCCGAGTTGATTTAGCCATCACCAAATCTTTGGACGTGACTTGCCATCGAGGTTTTCCTACTCCTTGGGCGTCCCTTACCTATTTTTCTGGGCTATCTAAACTCTTTCCTCAAACCAAATTATTTGGTCAATATCTCCAATCCTACAAAGATTTCAATAAAGAACATCAGGTAGATGCCGTCGGCGGCATGTTTTTGCTAGTCAGCAAACAAATTGGAGACGAGGTTGGTTGGTGGGATGAAGATTACCCCCTCTATGGCGAAGATCTCGATTTCTGTTACCGCATCCATCAAAAAGGCTATCGCAATATCTATTGGCCCGAAGTCACCATCTTGCACTACAAGGGCGCATCAACTGGCATGAGCAAGCACAGCAAGAAAGTTACTACTGCTTCAAAGCAAACCACCAAGCGAGTCAAATTATGGTCCATTGAAGCCATGAGACTGTTTTACGATAAGCACTACAAGAAACGTTATCCCAAAATAGTAACAGCTTTAGTTTATGTAGGTATTTCTGTCTTAAAATTCATCAGAACGAGGTAATATGAAAATTGCCATTGATGCACGAATGTATGGGCTCGAAAACGCCGGTATCGGTCGGTATGTCATGAATTTAGTTGATCGCTTGGTCGAAAATAAATCTCATCAGTGGTTACTTTTCATTGCTCCCAAACATATTCCTCATTTTGATAAATACGCTCACGTTAAAACAATTCCTTGTACTATCAGGCATTATTCCCTTGCCGAGCAAACAAAATTTTTGCGATTACTAAACCGCACCTCTTTTGACTTGATTCATTTTCCTCACTTTAATGTGCCATTGCTTTATAACAAACCCTTCGTGGTCACTATTCATGATATTTTGTGGCATCAGGTTAAAGGTGGTAATGTCACCACCCTTTCTCCGCTGATGTATCACCTCAAATATAGTGGTTATAAAGCCACCGTTAATCACGCTCTGACCAAAGCCAAAGCCATCATGGTTCCTTCAAACTATGTCAAAAATGACATCATCGAACATTTTAAAAAACTTGATCAACAAAAAATCACTGTTACTTACGAAGGCGTCGACACTCACCTCATTACACAAAATGAGAGTAATCATATCCAAACGGTAGCTGAGCCTCCTTACCTTATGTATATCGGTAGCGCTTATCCTCACAAAAATCTGACGATATTACTCAAAGCCATGAAGCATCTTTCCCCAAATGTACGCTTAAAAATAATCGGCTCTCGCTCCATTTTCTTAGATCAGATCAAACAACACATAAAGAAAGATCAATTAGAATCAAGAGTTGAATGTCTTGGTTATCAAACCGATGAGGAAGTAAAGCAATTATTAGAGTCTGCCTTAGCCCTAGTCCACCCTTCAAAGTCCGAAGGGTTTGGTTTAACTGGACTGGAAGCCATGGCCAGCAGTTGCCCCGTTATTTCCTCAAATGCCACTGCTCTACCCGAAATATATCAAGACGCTTGCCTCTATTTTGATCCCGATAACGAAACCGAGCTCGTCACTCAAATTGAAAAACTCCAAGGTGATCCAAATCTTCGCTCTCAGTTAATTGCAGCAGGCTTAAAGCAAGTTGGGCAGTTTTCTTGGGATAAAACAGTTAAGCAAACTGAATTGCTTTATCAAAAAGCGATAGGGGAATAACCATTTTCATGAAAGTTGCTCTGGTTTACGATCGAGTTACAAAATTTGGAGGGGCCGAACGAGTCTTGCTGGCCCTCCATCAAATCTGGCCAGATGCTCCGTTGTATACCGCCATCTACGATCAAAAAAAAGCTCCCTGGGCCAAAGCTTTTACCGTTATTCCCAGTTTTTTAAACAAATGCTCTCTTATCCGCCGACACCACGAGTGGTTTGCCAATCTCATGCCCTTCGCTTTTGAATCATTCAATTTCGACAAATTCGATCTCATTATTTCCGTCACTTCCGCCGAAGCCAAAGGCATTATTACCAAACCGCATCAACTCCATATTAATTATTTGCTTACTCCCACCCGATATCTCTGGAGTCATCGCCATCATTACCAACAGCAGGGGATAATCAAATATATTCGTCAACCCTTTATGAATGCACTCGCCAAGTGGGACCTTATTGCTGCTACGAGACCTGATAAAATCATTGCCATTTCTAAAATCGTCGCCAATCGTTGTAAAGAGTTTTATCATCGCCAAGTCGACGAAATTATCTATCCACCAGTTAATACTGCCACATTCAACATTGCTGAAAAACCAACTGACAACGGGTATTTTCTGATTGTCTCCCGACTTGTTTCCTACAAACGAGTCGATTTAGCTATCAAAGCCTGTAATCAAACCGGAGACACGTTAATTGTGGTTGGCAGTGGCTCAGAATTAAGCCACCTCAAGCACCAAGCCAACTCAAATGTTGTGTTTAAAACTAATCTTTCCGACCCAGAATTAGCCAAATTGTATCAAGGAGCCAAAGCGCTCCTCTTCCCACAGGAAGAAGATTTTGGTATTGTAGCGGTCGAGGCTCAAGCCGCTGGCATTCCAGTCATTGCCTATCAAGGTGGGGCTGCACCAGAAAT
>QKAA01000017.1 GCA_003247275.1 bacterium
GATGGTGGTGTGATCTCGTCCCGAGAATAAATCTCCAATTTCCATCAAGGGTAACCGGTAATCAACTCGAAGTAAATACATGGCAATATGTCGTGGAATCACAATTTTTCTTGATCTTCCACTCCCCCGCAGTGTCTTTAGTGGAATATTAAAATAGTCAGCCACCCGCTTGGTTAGTTCCAGCGGTCTCATTGGCGGGGGGGCAGATTCTCCGCCCGTATCCGTACTTTTCCCCAATAAAGACAATACTAACTCATTCGACAACTCTCTCTTATGGAGGGTGATAGCGGTGGTTAATTTAACTAAAAATCCCTCTATCTTTCGAGCGCTTTCAATATTCCCCGCAATCGTTTTGGCCATTTCCATATTTAGGTTGATGTTTCGCTGTTTTGCCTTAATTAACACAATTGCGCTTCGCAATTCAAAATCGGGATTGCCAATGTCCACCAACAAACCTGCTTCAAACCGAGACCTCAACCGCGCCTCCAACATATGAATTTCAGACGGCGGTCGATCGCTAGTCATCACTACCTGGCCCCCGCTCTTCAAGATAGCATTAAACGTGTGAAAAAACTCTTCCTGAACCGTCGTTTTTCCCGCAATAAACTGAATATCGTCAATAAACAACCCCTTAACCTGTCGATATCGCTGTTTAAATTCTCGTGTTGTCTTCTGTTGGATGGCATCAATAATTTCATTAGTGAATTCCTCGCCCATACAGTAAATCATCTTGGTTTTACTATCTTGCTTTAGGGCCTCAATCGCCACCGCCTGCATCAAGTGTGTTTTCCCCACTCCCACTCCCCCATAAATAAACAGGGGGTTATATGCTTTACCCAGCTCTCGGGCCACCGCCTGAGCTGCCGCATGGGCCATCTCATTACTTGAGGACACCGCAAACGTATCAAACACAAAATCTTCTCGAAGACCGATCCGCTGCATCGCCCAGTGAAAATCATCTTCAAACTGCTTATTCTGGGTAAACAGCGGACCATCATCTGCCGCCTGCTTTTTCGCTGGCGCTTGAGATTTAATCACAAACGAGAGAATGCAGGGTTTCTCCACAATCCGCGAAATTGTTTCCTCAAGTTGTGAATAGAATCTTCCCTTAATAATCGACAAATGAAATGAGGAGGGGCACGCAATAACCGCTTCAAGCTGGTCATTTACTGTTGAATCAATTGACTCAAGCGATAGTGGTTTGATCCAGCTGGTAAACGTGGCAGACGACAATGATACCTGCAAGTCCTCAGTAACCCTTTTCCACAATTCTCCTAACTCAATCATAGATTTGTCTCAAATCATTATTCGGGCAGAAACTTGATAAAAAAATAAAAAAAATCACACGAAAACTCCAACAGACTAAAAAAGTTTTCCACAATTGTAAATCCCCAAAAAACCCGTATAAATCTAATTTTAGTTACATTTACATCAAAAACCTGCCATACTTGTGATAAGATATCGATTCAAACAACCAACAAAACAATAAGGAGATAAAGTACATGGTCAAACGAACCTGGCAACCCAAAAAGAAAAAACGCCTTCGAAAAATTGGCTTTCTCGCCAAAATGAGAACCGCTGCTGGTCGCAAACTACTTTCTGGCCGCCGCGCCAAAGGCCGCAAAAAATTGATCACCGTTTAAAGGAAATGATTCCTTCAAAATTCCAACTTAAACTGTCAGTAACAGCTCCGTTTAAAGGTAAAAAACACCATTTTTCTCATGGAATTATTATTACTGCTCCCAGTGATTCTCTTCAGTGGAACATCAAGATCACTAAAAGAGTCGTTCCCTTAGCTGTTGATCGTAATCGCCTTCGCCGCCAAATTATTCAAGGGATCTATCGCCACAAAGATGAACTTCCAACTCTCCAATTTTTAATCATTCTTCAGCGCTCGCCCGCCACTGATCAAGTCGAACCAATTATTCAAGAAATAATCACTAAAGCCAAAACGCTCCATGTTTAAGTTGTATCGCCTTCTCAAAAGTTTATTAGAACTTCCTGCCGCCGCTCTAGGCCTGCCTCCCCACTCTTGCCGCTATCAACCTAGTTGCAGCAAGTATTGTCAGCAAGCCTTCAAAAAATATTCCCCCCTTAAAGCCTCATGGCTCTGCTTTACTCGGATTTCTCGCTGTAACCCCGCCAACCCTCCCGGAATTGATCCTCTTCCATAGTTCCATTAGCCCCAGCCTCCAGAAACGCTATTTTCATCAATCCTTCCCATGGTATACTTTCCCCCGCTATGTTTAATACTATTCTCATCGAGCCACTCACTTATGTCTTGACCACTCTCGCCCCCCTGTTGGGCGGCTATGGCTTAGCCATTATCGTGGTTACTATCATTATTCGCGGGCTCCTCTTGCCTCTCACCCTTCCCTCGATTAAAACCGCTCACAAAATGCGCGAACTCCAACCTGAAATCGACAAACTCAAAAAACAATATAAAGACGACAAGGTTGGACTTCAGCAGGCCCAACTTAAACTATTTCAAGACAATAACCTGAATCCTGCCGGCGGCTGTCTCCCCAACATTCTTCAATTCGTCATTCTGATTGCTCTCTATCGAGTTTTTAATCAAGTTTCCACCATTGCTCACACCGACGGCCTCACCCACTTCCTCTGGCTCGACATCACTCAGTCTGACCCCTATTTCATCCTCCCCATCATTGCTGGCCTCACCCAACTCATCTTGGGTGTCATGCTTCTTCCCGCCATCGATACTAGTGCTGAGCAAAGCTTAGCTACAACCACCAAATCCAAAGCCGACGATAAGCAAGCCGACGACATGACCTCCATGGCCCAATCTATGCAACAACAAATGATGTTTATTATGCCTGCCATGACCCTCTTCCTGGCCGCCAAATTCCCCTCCGGCCTCGCCCTCTACTGGGTGGTCACCACGATATTTAGTCTCGCCCAGCAGTATGCTGTGTCTGGGTGGGGCGGTTTACCTCGAGTTATTAAAAAACTAATAAGGACAAACTATGGCGGATCAAAATCCTAAAATTGATGTTATCAAACAAGTTGTTTCTCATCTCACCACCTCTCCCTTTCAATTAACCTCAGAAACGGTAGATGATGGACTTCAGCTCACTCTTGAAGTTGATGAAGCTGATTCGGGCGCTCTCATCGGCTATCACGGCGAGAAAATCGACGCTCTTCAACTTATTTCTAGCCTGATTTGGAATCAAAACTCAGTTGTCTACGCCCCTGTTCAGGTTGATATTAACGGCTATCGCCAACGCCGCCGTGTGGCTTTAGAGGATTTGGCTCAAAAAGCCGCCACCAAAGCCATCGAAAGCGGTCGAGAAATTCTCCTCCCCCACCTTCCCAGCTACGAGCGCCGCGTCATCCACATGTATCTGCAAAACCAAACCGAAGTCACCACCTATTCTGAGGGCGAAGGCCAAGACCGACGCTTAGTTGTTCGTCCCAACTCTGAAACCACGGAATAACATCATTACAAGGGCTTAGAACCATGCCTAATCCGACCCCAATGGTCATTACTGAAAACCTCACCATTCATACCGATGGCGGCTCCCGCGGCAATCCCGGACCAGCGGCTACTGGCATTGCTATTGTTGACACCTCTGGTCAAACCCTGCATGCCTTCGGTCGATTTCTGGGCATTTCCACCAATAATGAAGCCGAATATCAAGCCGTTATCGATGCTCTCGAGTGGTTGACTCAGAATCTGGCCTCCCCTCTTCCCCCGCTCAACTTTATCCTTGACTCCAAATTGGTGGTTGAACAACTCAAAGGCAATTGGCGCATCAAAGAGCCTCGCCTCAAAACCTACGCCGATCAAATTAAACAGCTGCTTGAAGCTCACGCTCTAACGGTCACTTTTACTCACGTTCTCCGTCACCTAAACAAACTGGCCGACGAACAAGTCAATATTGTTCTTGATAATCAATAAAGATTGATATATCAATTAAAAATCATAAACTAAACCCTACCTTTTTGTCATTGGTACTAGGGATGGTAAACTTGAACTAAGCTATGAAACTGCCAGCAATCACCCAAATTAATAAGAAAAAAAACGACGCAACTGCCACCGAATCTACCTCGACTGAAACAGTTGCCGTTTCTCCCAACGCTCAAGACCTCTTGGTTAAGGGCTTAGTTTCCATTAAAGATGTCATCGCCCCCGAGGCAATTGAAGTTGATTTTTCCTACCTTAAAATTGGCACCGCCTACGCCCAAACCCTGTTTATTGCCGGCTATCCCCGCTTTGTTGCCGCCAACTGGCTCTCTCCCCTCATTAACTTCAATCATTCTCTTGATATTGCCATGCACATTTTCCCCGTGGACGGCAAATCCATCATGGATGATCTGCGTCGCAAGATTACCGAGATGGAAGCTGAAATCCAATCTGACGTTCGCCGCGGCCGCATCGCCAACATCGACACTCAAGTCAAACTTGAAGATGCCCGCCTCCTTCAAGAGCAATTAGCCAAAGGCGCCGAGCGCTTCTATCAATTTGGACTTTATGTCACCATCACCGCCGACAACCTTGAAGAATTAATGACCATTTCCTCTCAGGTCCAAAGCACCCTCAATTCCCTTCTCATTGTCAGCAAAAAAGCCTCTCTTCAAATGGAAGACGCCTTCAAAACCACTCTTCCCCAAGGTCTCGACAAGCTTCAAATTACTCGGAATATGGACACTACTTCTCTAGCTACCACCTTCCCCTTCACCTCCTCCGATCTCACTTCCGACGAAGGCATCCTCTATGGGATCAACGAGCACAACGAATCCTTGGTTGTCTTTGACCGATTTAGTCTAGAAAACGCCAATATGGTTGTTTTTGCCAAATCCGGCTCTGGTAAATCCTATGCCGTTAAACTCGAGTGTCTTCGCTCCCTTATGTTCGATACTGAGGTTATCATTATTGACCCCGAGGGCGAATATGTTCAAATGGCCCAGGCCGTCGGCGGCGACTACATCAACTTCAACTTCAACTCCCCCATCAAGATCAACCCCTTTGATTTATCTCAAGTCTATGACTCCGAAGATAATGAGCTAGGCTTAAAAATTTTATCTCTTCATTCCTTACTCAAAATCATGTTGGGCCAAATGACTCCAGATGAAGACGCCATTATCGATCGTGCTCTGGTTGGTGCCTATCAAGCCAAAGGCATTACCCCAGATCCTACCACCCAGAAGAATCCTCCCCCACTCATGGAAGATCTCTATAAAATGCTTATTTCCATGGAAACTCCTCAAGCTCAAGGGCTTGCTTCCCGGCTAGAAAAATTCATTAAAGGTTCATTCAGGGGCATTTTTGATCAGCCCTCTTCCCTCTCCATTAATAACCAATTTACCGTTTTTGGCATCAAAGATATGGAAGACGCGCTTCGCCCCATTGCCATGTACATGATTCTCGACTTCATCTGGACTCGAGTTAAACGCAACCTCAAAAAGCGTCTTCTTGTGGTTGATGAGGCCTGGTATCTGATGCAATATCCCGATTCAGCTGCCTTCCTCTACTCTATCGCCAAACGGGCTCGTAAATATTACCTGGGCGTCACCACGATTACTCAAGATGTCGAAGATTTTATTCACACCGATCAAGGCAAAGCCATTGTTACCAATTCCTCCCTCCAATTACTTCTCAAACAGTCCCCTGCTGCCCTCGATGGCTTGACTAAAGCCTTTAATTTATCTGAAGGTGAACGTCGTCTTCTCCTCTCGGCTGATATCGGTGAAGGTCTCTTTTTTGCCTCCCAAAATCACGTCGCCTTGCGGATTGTTTCTTCTCCTGAAGAGCATCAGCTTATCACTTCAAATCCTCAAGAAATCGTTGCTAGACAGCAAGCTCAAGCGGCTGCTCCCCAATCCCCGTCTGGCCAAATTCAAATGCCTGCTCCCAATCAATAACTTCCCCTTATCTTTTTCATTTTTTCTCCACAGTAAATTCTGCTAGCAGAATTTTTTTGTATGTGGGGATTTCACGTTGTGACGAAGCTTTTTTAAACCACCAAGTTGATAATAATTTGGGCAAAACGTGAACTGCAGTTCGTATGGTTTTTTGACAGCTGTAAAAAATAATCTATCTCTAAACAAACAAAAAATAGTCTAACTCCCACAGTTGTTGCTCGATATCTCATGCGATAAGATAGGGGAGTAATGACAAAAAAATCACCTACCCCAGCGGGTCCAACATTATGCCTTCTAGGTTGCTCCAAGCCCCTTGAATTAGCTATTAATCAAGTCTTAGACGAGCAGCATCTTCCCTTACCACTTAAGTCAGTCGCTAGCCCCCAAACGGCCAGCAATAATGATTTACTCTTCTGGCATCTAACCGAGCCTCATTCTCAAGCAGGGGAGTGTATTAACTACCTAAAAAAGGCTGATATACCAAGTAAAGTACTTATACTTATTTCTGCCGATCAAACGCATCAAGATGCTCGTCAAGTCAAAGAAAGAATAGAGGAAATAGATGGATATATCAAAGAAATAATTAATATAAGTCAAGCAAAACAATCCGACATTAGAGTTATTGTCCATACTAGTTTGTATGATTCCCATCAAGCGGAGGAGGGGAGTCTCTCCCTTCTCGCCTCCCTTCTTCAACGAGGAACAAATCCTAATTTAGGTCAGGCCTCAATTTACCCCGTCACCTATGTGAGTCTGGTAAAGTTAATCATTAAAACCTGGTTTGATAGGGGACACCGAAATCAAAGCATCCTTATTAAAGGCAGTCAAATTGATCAAGCTGAGTGGGGGAGACTGATTACTAATACCACCACCGAACTTCCCCAAAAACCACTCGAGGCACACTGGGCTGATTGTACCGAAATCGGCTTTGATGACGCTCTTACCACCAAAACAGACATGGCATCGCTGAAATCCTATCTTTCTGCCAATATTTCTGTGGCTGCCGTTACCCCACCTCCACCCCCACCAGCAAAAAAATCAGTTCCCCACACTAATCAGCCAGCTAATAAAAAACCCGAGGAAGAAATTTCCATTCCGTCGTTTATCGCCCGAGACAATCTTGCCGCTGCCATGCCCAAAGAGGTCACTAAGCCCAAAGAGTCAGCCCCACCGCCCCCACCCCCACCTCCAAAAACACTAAAAAAGCAGCCTAAATCAATCTCTTCGCTCCTATTTAAATATGTCTCCATCACTCTAGTTGCCATCGCTATTGCCTACATTGCTGTTGCCTACGGCACCATCGCCCTTGCTCTTGTCCAAGCCGGACGTTTTTCCCCCGAAAATAACGACCAACTTTCTGCAAGTCAACAAAAATTACAAACAGCCACCAATCAATATCAGACCCTAACTGATTGGTCAGTCAATCTCAAACCCTTTACCGCCCTTGATGCAATGATTACCACCAAAATTCAATCTGCCTCAGAGCAGCTCCTCAGAAAACAACTTGACTTTCATCTCTCCACTGGCTTTGCCACCTTCTTTTCCCAACAAGAGGGGAGTTCTCACACTGAATTTGCCAAGGCCAAGCTTATCCTAGATCAACTTTATTTATTAGCCTCCAAACAATCATATAATCCTGACCAAATTGCCAAACTTGAATCTGCCCGCGAATTATTAGTTCTGTATCCTCAACTCATTCCTGCCGATCAAAAAGTCACTGTTTTAGTCTTATTGCAAAATAACCTCGAATTACGTCCCACTGGCGGCTTTATTAGCTCAGTTGGACTGGCCACCATCGACCACGGCAAATTATTAAGTTTTGACACCAAAAATATCTATGACCTCGACAGTAATTTGCGCGGCATCGTCACTCCACCAGACAAAATTAAAGAATATCTCGCTGAAAGTTCTTGGTATTTCCGTGACGCTAACTGGGACCCCGACTTCTTAAGTTCTGCCGTTACCGCCAACTGGTTTTTGGGCAAAGAAGCTGATCAAACCGCCGACGTCGTCATGGCTATTAATCTCAACAGCTTCATGCCTTTCCTCCAATCAATTAACTCCATCAATCTCTCCGACGGCACCAATATTAATGCCACTAACTTACTAATTAGTGCCCTAAACCACCAAGACGATCCTAACGCCAATACCGACCTTATGAGCCAGCTAACTAAGCTATTCGTAACTCAAGTTGGTCAATCTCCCCAAGCTCAAGCGGCAAACCTCCTCGAAAGCTTTCATCAGTCACTTATGAGTGGAGAAACAACCTTGGTATCAGAGAGTGATCAAGTCAACACTATTTTGTCAGAGATGAGGCTGTCAGGTACTATTTATGCTCCACTGTGTGATAACCGCTTAACCACTCCTTGTTTTGCTGACAGTCTCTATTTAAATGAGGCTAATGTTGGCGTTAACAAAGCTAATTACTACGTCACCAGGCAAATTTCCCACTGGGTTGATTTGGGCGCCGATATCATTAAACACACTCACACGATTATTTTGGCCAATCAAAGCCCAGATAACACCTGGCCAGCCGGCACCTACAAAACCTATCTTCGTGCCTATTTGCCCCCCAACTCTCAAGTCTTATCCTTATCCATTAACAACAAAACTGTCCCCGCCGCCGATATTGATGTTAGCTCCACCTCCACCTATCAATTAATCGGTTGGTATGTCGAGGTTGATCCTCAAGAGAGCAGCACTATTACGCTGACGTATCAACGTCAAAACACCGAAAAGCTAAAAAGTTATCAATTCTTCCTTCAAAAACAGCCGGGAATTCTTTCAAGTAACGTCGCTCTTCAGGTCACCAGCAGTAATCCTTCCTACCAAATTGCTCCCGATGATCAACAAATTAACCAAAGCTTTGATAGTCACTTACTTCATACCATTAAGTTTTTGCCCTAAAATTAGCTACAAACGATGAAGCAGTGTACAATATCCAATGAATTATCAACAAAAAATGAAATAAAAAATCAACAAAGGAGTAGTCGCATGCCAAAATTTCCAAAATTGAGTGTTGAAGCTCGCACCGCCAAAGGCAGAAAAGTCAAACAATTACGTCGTCAAGGCCTCATTCCTGGCAATGTGTTTGGTAAAAAAATTACCTCCCAATCAATTCAATTTGATGCCAAGGTATTTGCTAAACTCTACGATGAAGTAGGGGAGACAGGCATTGTTACCGTCGCCATTGGTGAAAAAACCTATCCTTGTTTAGTAGTTGGACAGGCCAAAGATCCTGTCACAAGCCAAATCTTACATGTTGATTTTCACAACGTTTCCCTCAAGGAAAAAGTCACTGCCACTATTCCCCTCGAAATCATTGGCGAATCTGCCGCCGTCAAAGATTTGGGTGGAGTTCTTAATCAAGTCTTACACGAACTTGAGGTTGAAGCTCTTCCCACTGATCTTCCTGAAAACATTGAAGTTGACATCAGCTCTCTAGCAGCTATCGGCGACTCAATTGCTATCAGTGACATTAAAATCCCCGCCGAACTAACTGTCGCCCTCGAACCAGAGGCAGTCATTATCACTGTTGCTGAGCCAGCTCCAGAAGAGGTTGAAGAGCCAGCAGAAGAGGAAGCTACCGCTGATGCTGAGGCAGAAGCTGGTGAAAAGTCAGAAACAGCTCCTGCTGAAGGCGAAGGTGGAGAAGAGAAGTCTGAAGAAACCAAAGAAGAATAATTTGGTTTAAAAAATTACGACTTCAATACAGTTTCATCGAAATCACAATACTCGTTGAGGTTGTGCTGCCAAAAGTTAGTTGGTACTGGTAATTTCCCTTTGCCTGAACCTGAATCCAAGATGTGTAACGGGTAGGCGATCCCAGTCAGTTGCTTTCGCAAGGTCGTCATAATTTCCACTTCTTTCTCAAGTGGCACCACAAATTGTTGTGTGTGAGCCATCGTATCGCAATGGAAAATTGAATAAGGTTTCACCCCCAACTCCACCAATTCCTCAAATAGCTGAGCCAAGACCTCTACCGAATCGTTGATTCCCGCCAAAAACACTGTATGTGACAACAAAATAACCCCAAGCTTCCTCATCGATATAACCAGCTGTTTAGTCTCAGGCATCATAATTTCTCTCGGGTGATTAACGTGGAGGACCAAATAAATTGGTTTATCAGTCAGCTCTACTATCTGTTTCAGTTGGTCAAGCTGAACTTTCTTTGGAAAAGTAATCGGTTGCCGTGTGTGAATCCGCCACTGACTTATCTGGGATAGGGGAGACAGTAACGTAATTACCTCGCGTATTCTCTCCATATCAAGTAGTGGTTCACCTCCCGAAAAAATCACCTCATGAATCTTGGGGTATTTGACCACAAACTCAGCTACTTCTTTTGGGCCAGCAGTCTGCTTCCGTTCTTGGTTAAGATTTTTTCTAAAACAAAAAGCACACTGCGAATCGCATTCCGGCGTCACCAACCACAAAATCCGATTAGTATATTTCCAAATCAAGCCTGGAAGCACTTCATATTTTTTTTCTGCTAAAGGGTCAACTGTTAGTTTCATGGCTGGTATTGTACCGCTGCCAACTCATTTTCGGTATAATCACTCGAATATGAGTGAAATTGTAAACCCTATCGAGTATAAATTTGGCAAATTTGTGGTACTTGGCACCAACAAACAAGAGTTGCGTCAATTAAAGCAAGAAATTTTTGATCAAGAGATCTATGGCCTCCCACTTAATACTAAAACTCCCTTTATTATTGATGCTGGAGCCCACGTTGGCTTAACCTGTCTCTACTTTATGTCACGCTATCCAGAAAGCACCATCATCGCCCTCGAGCCTCTACCTCAAAATCAGCAATTATTAAAGCAAAACCTCTGGGCCAATCATTTAGATGAGGGAGTTACTCTTATCCCCAAAGCTTTAGATAGAAAAGTCGGGGAGAGACTATTTTATTTTGATGCCACGGCCGATCAATGGTATTCCACTGCCGGGTTTACTAATGGCGCCTGGGACAAAACCCAAACGTCAAACAGTCTCATGGCCCAAACCACCACTCTAGATGAAATAATTGGCGACAAAACGGTCGATCTTCTCAAACTCGATATTGAGGGCGCCGAGCTCGATGTTTTGCAATCCGGCCAGCACCTTCTCCCTCAAATCAACAATCTCATTATCGAAGTACATAATTCCAACCATAATCCACGCCTTCTCCACTTTCTTTCTGCCTCTCACCACTGCATCACCACTCCCATTTCTAAAGGACTCAATCTTATTCGGGCTTCACTACGGTAAATCTCGTATGTGTTCGAATGGATCTATCGACGTTTTTTCTGGCAAATCAACTGTTGGCTGTGACGGTTCCACAACTTCAACTATTTCCTTATGCAGCTGCTCTATCATCGCTGGTATAGCCCCAAACGGGAAAAATTTCTGCTGCTGATATTTTGTATCGTCATGCTCCCAATGAAATGCCTCTTTGCTTTCATTCACCACGCCCGGCCCTTCTTTATATTCACATGTCTGCCCCACTTATCTCACCTCCTCTGAATTAAAATAAATTACCCTAAAATATCATACAAAGTATGATGAAACCATACATAGTAATTACGTACATCAAGGAGAGATGGGATATTTTGTGACAAAAAAGTGCGCACACAGGGATTCGAACCCCGAACCAGACGTGTATAAGACGTCCGCTCTACCATTGAGCTATGTGCGCAAAACCAAAAGCTACAAGGCATATTGTAATCTAAACTCCCCATTCTTCAAAGCCAACTCGAGTCAAATAGGCAAAATTAAAATAAAACCTACAAATCAATCTATTTTCATAATAATCCACCACTACTTGACTGAGCCAATCTTGCAAACCACGCTCAGCATGGTATAGTGGTTTCAATCCAGGCGTTACCTCTGGTAGCTGCCAAGGACGCAGTCAGCCAAAACTGCATATAACAAAACTAATAATACGGCAAAGGGGGTGAGACAGATCATGGCATTTTCATACACGAACTCAAAAGGACAACAATACTTCTTACATCGAAAAGACGTAACCTTAAAGAACGGTCGTGCCCAAACCATCTATTTCTTCGCTCGCGATATTCGCGATGGCTCACTCGACGCTGTTCCCGCTGGTTATAAGGTTGTTGAAACCGAACGAACTGGTATGCCAGTTTTAAAGAAAGCCTAAAAAACTTTTTTAATAAAATTGCTCAAAAGAACCGCCCACCTTATGTGGAGGTTCTTTTGTGTTGAAAAATTGTATGTTAACTCCAGAAGAAGTCACCAAAGTCTTAAAAACCGTTATTGATCCTGAACTTGGCTATAATATTGTTGATTTAGGTCTCATTTATAACGTTGAAATAATCCCCAAAACTCAAGATAACCCCCCTCACATTGTCATTACCATGACCCTGACTACCCCCGGCTGTCCTCTAGCTCCTTATTTTTCTCAAACTATTCGCCAAACCGTTGCCTCAGCAGCTGCCATCGATCCTGATCAAGTTGAAATTAATCTCACTTTTGAACCTCCCTGGTCTCCCGAAGCCTTAACTGAAGAATTGCGCCTCGAAATGGGACTATAAAACAAATTCCCCCTTACTTTACACGTCAAAGCCAAACCGCTAGACTACAGTCACTATGAATCTATATATTGCCGCTGATCATCGGGGTTTTGAGCTCAAAAATGCTCTTATTGCCCATTTCCCACAAGCCAAAGACCTCAGTTCTCCCTCATTAAATCCTGAAGATGACTATATCGATTTTGCCGAAACAGTGTGTCGCCAGCTTCAGCCCGAAGATAAAGCTATTTTATTGTGTGGCTCCGGTCACGGTATGGACATCGTTGCCAATCGTTTTCCTCACGTTCGCGCCATTATCGGGTTTAATCCAGAAGTCACTAAGCAGGGAAGAACTGATGAAGATGCTAACGTTCTGGTTATTCCCGCCGAGTGGACTACCGAAAGCGAAGCAATTGAGCGAATTAATTTATTTCTCTCTACTTCCTTTGCTGATTATGACCGATACAACCGCCGCCTCCACAAATTAGCCAATCTTAAACCATAAAATAAAGGCCATCCTTCATGCTTATCCCCACTATTGAGACCGACTCCGTCGCAGACGTCCAACAAAAAATTGACGCCTACGTCAAAGTGGATAACCCCAATAAACCTACTCACTTTCAGATTGATGTCGTCGACGGCTTGTTTGCCGACATGTATACCGTGACTCCCTCAGACCTAGATTCAGTTGATTGGCACGGATTAACCCACGAATACCACTTATTAGTTAATGAGCCTGATGAATACTTAGAAGAAGTAGTCAGAAGTGGCGCCACTAAAGTGATTGCTCAAATCGAGCGGATGCATCGGCGTCAAGAATTTATTCTGACCGCTCAAGAGCATAATCTTATTGTGGGCTTTGCTCTCGATCTCCACACCCCCATTAGTGATCTGACTGATCAAGAACTCCACCAACTTGATCAAATTCTTCTCATGGCCGTTCCCGCTGGTTTTGCCGGTCAAACCCTTCAACCGCAAGTTATTGATAAAGTTAAACAACTTAAAAGACGCGGCTTTAGTAAACCCATCTGCATTGATGGGGGAGTCAACTCCAAGAATCTTTCTTCTCTCAAGGCTGCTGGGGCAACCCAGTTTGCTGTTAACTCTGACCTATGGCATGATAATTTGATATCAGAGAACTTAAAAACCCTTCTTGCCAGTGATAATCAATAAAGTAATGGAATAAACTAATGCCCAAAACGCTAGATCCCAGTCGATTAATTAAACGTGTCGCTTTTTTTGGCGACGCCCAAACGCCTAAAGACCATCAGGATTATCAAGACGCCTTCAATACCGCCCAAGATCTCGCCACTGAAGGCTACACTATCGTCAATGGTGGCGGCCCCGGCATTATGGATGCCTCCACTCAAGGAGCCGAATCCGTTGGTGGCACCACCACTGCCGTTACCTTTGCTCCCAAGTATGCTGCCAGTTTTGAAGGTCGCTACTTAAAAAATCTGGGTCAAGTCGACAAAGAAGTTATTACCAACAACTACATCGAGCGCATGTTTAGTTTGATTGAAGAATCAGACGCCTTCATTATTTTTCGCGGCGGTTCCGGAACCTTATCCGAATTTGGCACCGTTTGGGTGCTTGCCAACATTTATTACGGTCACCACAAACCCTTCCTCCTATTTGGCAATCAGTGGTGGCAAATTATCGATGTCCTACAACACAACATGAACATTGACCCCCAAGAAATGAAGTGTTTTAAGATCGTCGAAACCAAAGAAGAGGCTCTAAAAGCCCTCGAACAATTTGAGTGGGAATTTTCTCAAATTGACCACTCTCACTGCAAACATTGCGGTGAAAAAGCTGTCATGCTCTAACGATATGTCTGATCTGCCCCAAATTGCCAATAATCTTCGTCAACTAGTCGTCAAAATGATTACCCAAGCGGGTTCAGGCCACCCTGGAGGATCACTGGGATTAGCTGATATCTTTGCCACTCTTTATTTCTCCGATCTTTTTAACCTTGATCCCAACAAACCCAACGATCCCAATCGCGATAGAATTATTGTCAGCAATGGTCACGTTTGTCCCGTCTGGTATGCCGCTCTTGCCGCCAAAGGTTATTTCCCTGAACCAGAACTAGAAACACTGCGTCAATTTAATTCTCGCCTTCAAGGTCATCCTCATAAAGATTTTAGTCACCCAGAAAACAATCTTCCTGGAGTTGAAAATACTGCCGGACCCCTCGGGCAAGGAATGAGTTTTGCCGCAGGTCTAGCTTTAGGGTTCAAAACCCAAAAGCTCCCCATTAAAACTATTTGCTTTACTGGTGATGGAGAATTAAATGAGGGACAATCTTGGGAAGCTTTAATGTTTGTCAGCAAATACAAACTTTCAAATTTGACCTACATTATCGACAGAAACGACATCCAAATTGATGGTTTTACTCATGATGTCATGCCCCTTAACTCATTGAAGGAAAAACTAAACGCTTTTGATTTTCTCACCATTGAAATTGATGGTCATAATTTTCAATCAATTCAATCTGCCTTAACCCACAATTCAACCAAACCCAAAGCCATCATTGCTCAAACCATCCCCGGCAAGGGAGTCTCCTTTATGGAAAATAAATTTGAATGGCATGGGAAAGCCCCCACTCCAGAACAACTTAAAGTAGCTTTAAAAGAACTAGCATGATCAATCCAGATTTAAACCTTAACCTTAAATGGGAAAGTGGTGATAAGTCATCTACCCGAGCTGGCTTCGGCGACGCCCTCACCCAATTAGGTAAGACAAACTCCCAAGTAGTCGTCGTTACTGCCGATCTAAAAGACAGCACCAAAGTCAACAAATTTGCCGATACATACCCCGACCGTTTTTTTGATGTTGGAGTGGCCGAACAAAATATGATGGGTGTGAGTGGCGGCTTAGCTGCCGCCGGGTTAATCCCATTCTGTTCTTCATACGCCATGTTTAGTCCAGGGCGCAACTGGGAGCAGCTAAGAAATACTGTCTGCTATTCCAACTTAAACGTTAAAATTGCCTCCACCCACGCCGGACTTTCCGTTGGTCCCGATGGAGCCACCCACCAAGCTCTTGAAGACATTACTCTAACTCGATCCATCCCTAATCTCATGGTTATCTCTCCAACAGATTATCATCAGGCATATCGAGCCACCATTGCTGCTGCTAGACACAAAGGGCCAGTTTATCTTCGTCTATCTCGAGAAAATTCATATGCTATTACCACCTCCTCCACGCCATTTGAATTAAATCAGCCTCAATTACTCCGCTTCGGCAATAAAGCCACAATTGTCGCTTCAGGTCTCATGGTGGGGGAGGCTCTCAAAGCTGCTGAAGAAATTGACGCCGAAGTCATCAATCTTCACACCATCAAACCTCTCGATATCACCACCATTAATCAAAGTGTCACCAAAACCGGAAAATTAATAATTATCGAAGAACATCAACGCGCAGGGGGAGTGGGGAGCGCCATTTTTGAAGCCTATGTTCAAGCTGGGCTAACTCTTCCTCCCACCAAACATCTTGCCGTCTCTGATCAATTCGGCCAATCAGGAACTCCCGATGAATTGCTCGAGGCCTATGGCTTAACCTGGACTCATATTGTCACCGCTTTTGAGTCGTTTGCCTAAGAAAATTCCTGGTTCATCCCGCTTGCGTCATGCGTCATACTAATACCAATGCCCACATTTGATGTCATTACCATTGGCTCGGCCCTCTTAGATATCTACCTAAAATCGGATGAATTTACCAAACTTTCATCCACTAAATTTCCTGATGGCAGCGCCCTAGCTCTCGAATTCGGCGGCAAAACCGAAATCGACGATATCGAAGTTTGTTCCGGTGGGGCTGCTACCAACAACGCTGTTTCTTTTGCTCGCAAGGGAATTAAAACTGCCATCATTGCTGAATTAGGCACCGATCTCATTGCTGCCACCATCAAAGAAGAATTAAAACGAGAAAAGGTTGATGTAGGTATGTTGGTGGAAGAGCACGATGAAGAGACGGGGATTTCCTGCATTTTAGTTCATCCTGAAGGTGGTCGCTCAGTCGCTGTCTTTCGTGGGGCCAGCAAAATGTTGACCGTCGAAGACATGCCTTGGCACAAATTGGATACCCGCTGGTTATTTATCAGCTCAGTCGGCGGAGACATTAAATTGTTAACAGAGATTATTACCTTTGCTGCCGACAACCAAATAAAAATTGCTTTTAACCCCGGCAAAAAGGAACTAGAACTCGCTAGCCAATGGTTAGGTCTTATTCCCAAACTATCAGTCTTGTTTATTAATAAAGAAGAACATCAAGTTTTGACAGAGCACGTCGCAGACATAAATCCTCAAATACTCTGCATTACTGATGGCGCACAAGGGGGAACAGTCATCACTTCAACCGAAAATATTCCCTTTAAATCCAAACCAATGACCGCTGTCGAAGAAACTGGGGCAGGCGATGCCTTTGGCTCAGGTTTTGTTGCCGCCCTGATTCATGATCAATCTATCCAAACCGCCATCAACTGGGGGATTAACCAAGCCACCTCCGTCATTTCCTTTATGGGTGCCAAACGCGGCTTACTCACTCTAGATCAAATTAAAGCCTGAAAAAAATTCCAAAATTACCACAGTCGATAAGTCACACTCACCGCTTTAGTGATTTTAAAGGTGTCGCCACCAGTTACTTCAGCCGTTCCTTCAGAGGTGGAAGTTGAAGTCACTCCAGAATCAGCTTGCTCCACTGACGCCACTAACCGAAACATTTTCCAATTCTTCCTAGCTAGTTGTTTGGCTTGTTCATCAGCTCTCTTTAAAGCATCAGAAAGTGCTTCGTCGCCTAATTTTGCCTCATCCTCAACTGCTAATGTTGGTTGTGATACCACTGTCGCTCCCATACTATAAAAACCCGCCACAATAGTATTCAACTCATGTAACTGAGTAGTGCTTCCGCCCATGGTAACACTCACTTGATACCCATTCATTCCTGACACAATCATTGACGCCGGAATCAACTGAGGCTGAGTCGTCACAATTTCCGTAAATCCTTTTTGCTTCATATAATCGCGCATCGTAATTGCTTTATTTTGAACTTTTATTAAAGCGCCCTCAGGCGTTGAGTCCGTTTCTGACAACGATAATGACACAATGGCTTTGGTCGCCGGCACACTCACTTCACCTGTTCCTGACACTGAAATATACACTGGGTTAGAAATCCACTGATAAATCACCATTAATCCTAAAGCCGTTACTATTCCTAACAGATAATGCTTCCAAGTAACTTCCATACATTCCTTTCAAAGATAATCACAAAAATAGATAACTCGAGTCCAGCATAACAAAAACCAAAACCAAACAACAAGCAGAAATTACAAAAACAAAAGGTCTTTATTCCTTCAATAAGTTTACTCATATATAGTATATTCATGGGGAAAATTCGTCACTTTCAATTAGGTTTCGCCACCCTCTCTGTCATCATTGCTGGTATTGTTTTTGTGGTTGGCAGTTTGGTTGTGGGGGTTACGGTTAAACAGGTTCTGGATACAGAAACATCGGTTGATACTCGTTCAGAAGCTACTACTTCTTGCCGTTCAGATGCTGAATGTGACGCTTACACTGTCTGTCAGGATGGTCAATGCATTAATCCCGCTGACGCTTGTCTCTCACAAGGAGCTACTTGTATGGGTCAATCAAACCCTTGTTGTGCCGGACTCTACTGTGATGTTACTTGTAAAAGCAGTCAGGTATCTAGTTGTAGTACTCCCGGAAGTCGTTGTTGCTCTGATCCCCGCGACTACTCTGTTTGGTGTGATGGAGGTCTCCTTGTAAGTAACAGCAATCCCACCAGTTGTGTTTGTCAAACTCCTGCTCAACAACAGTGTCAGGTGGGTCAACGAGAATGTACTAATAGTATCTTAAAAACCTGCAAATCAGATTTAACCTGGAACGAAACTCCTTGTAGCTATGGTTGCGATCCTGCCAGTAGTGCTCCTCGATGTGCAGATCCTCCCTCAACTGGCAGTAACGATCGGTGTCTTGATCCTTGTTCCACTGATAGTGATTGCGGGCTTAATCAATACTGTTATCAGCCAAGCGATGGATGTCCTGAGTGTCGTACCAAAACCACTTCTTCCTGTGTTCCCGATAGTCTCCGCTGCAAAGATGATACCTACGTTGAACGCTGCACTGTCAGTGGCTCCTGGATAGCTGAGAAATGTGATGCTGGTTGTAACCAAACCACCAATCGCTGCAATACCCCCAACTCTTCTTCCTCCCTCCTTCCCAATACCTCTCCCTGTACTAGTAACAGTGACTGTCAATCTAACAACTGTCAATCCGTTCCTGGTGGTCGTATCTGTTTAGCTGCTGGTCAACAGGTAGGTGAATATTCTGTTACTAAAGAGGGTGACTATTGTGGTTCTACTTCCTTTGGTACCTACAGCTGCGATAGTACACTTGGTTTAAAGTGTGTTGAAGGCAAGTGTTATCGCCTGCGAGCTAGTCAAGAATCCTGTACTACTTCCAACCAATGCCAGTCAGGTAACTGCCAACTAACTCCCAATGGTCGTCTCTGCCTCGCTGCCGGAATGACTGTCTCCACCAAGGTCGCTGCCGGGGGAACCTGTGCTACCACCGCCTACAACCGTGAGTGTATTGATGGTTACACCTGTTCCCAGAATGTTTGTATCTCTACCCCACAACAACCTCCCACCAACCTCAACCAATTAGCCAACTCCTGTGCTATTAATCCCAACCTCCCTGTCTGTCAAACCTTCAACCAACAAGCCCAAACCTACGCCGATAACTTTGAGGAATACGTCCCTCAAACTCCTCAAGAAGTGGGTATTGCTGCACTGCAACTCTTAAACACTGCCACCTTTGGTACCTTTGGTAACTATGTGGCTAGTAATGTTGACCAAAACGCCACCTATGGTTATGGCACTGATAGCTACAACTATTGGGATCGAGTTAACAACTACGAAAACTGGCGTGCTGCCACTGAATTTGGCGGTGTGGTGGCTGCCTATGGAGTGGGCGGCTACACCCTGGGGAGTGGTTTGGGTGTGGCTCAAACCATGGTCGGAGCCAACGTCCTCCTCTCTACCTCTAATACTGCTGCTGTTTGTCTTACTCCAGAAGACCTAACCAGCAACCCTTTATGTCAAATGGCTGCTGTCCAAACCGCCACTTCCATAGCCGGAGTCGGCAGTTTAGGGACTTCTACTGCTGCCAAAATCACCGGTCTTGCTGCTAACGCCATCGACACCGGTATTGGCGCCTACAACACCACCACTTACTGTCTTGAATACGGCGTTGATGGGACTTGTCTCCTCTTTGGCGCTACTACTGGTTTAGGAGCCATTGGGACAGCCGTGGATGCTAAACAAGTAAATAGCTACTTAAACCAACAAATTGATGATTTGCTTCCATTAACAGCAGCTTATAATTCTGAGGAGTTACTAGCTCAAAGAATTCAAAACATAGACAAAGAACTACAAAATTTAAGAGAAAGTATTAGAAACGAAATTAGCATAAATGGTGCGGGAAATGTGACAGTAACCAAAGCAAATGAAGTTATTGATGAATTAATGGCATTGGGCATGTCAGAAAAACAAGCCATTACAGTTGTGGGTTCGGGAATAACCCCAGATTATGCAGTTACATCTGAACAAAAAGCATTATTAAAACTAGCCGATAAGGCACGTACAGCGGACGATATTATGATGTGTAGTACTACTTGGTGCAGACATAACGCAGGCATATCAGATGCAATAGCTGAAAGCAGGGGATTAAATACGTACAGGGCAGCCATGACATTTGAAGGAGGAGGAGGACATCACACAACAGCGATATTAGATAATTTAAATAATCCAACATTTTTAGATATCACCAATAACATGACATTCAACTCTGTGGAAGAAATGATGGAAACATGGAAAAAAAATAATTTAACCATAAATTATCTCAATGTATCTGCTCAATATATTGATAATGCCGGCCAAGCAGCGTGGAACTCAATTGATCTTATAAAAAATTAGCTATTCCCCAAAACCGCTTTACAGATTTTCTTTCAACCACTAAACTATCTCTTGTATGTCATTTCAAATTGCCATTGATGGTCCCGTTGCCGCCGGTAAGGGGACAGTCGCCAAATTACTCGCCAAACGCCTTAATTTCCTTTACGTCGACACTGGTGCCACCTATCGAGTTGCCGCCCTTCTTGCCAAACAAGCGGGAATAGATTGGACCAACGACGACGAAGTGGCTGCTTGTGTTGATAAAGCTCAAATTGATATGCATAACCCCAGTGACGCCGAGAGTGACGGCCGCCAAACCACAGTTCTTGTTGACGGCGCCGATGTGTCTTGGGCCATTCGTACCGAAGACATGGGCAAAGGTGCCTCTGCTGTAGCTAAACTAGGTAAAGTCCGTCAAGTCTTAGTTAAAAAACAGCAAGATATTGCCGCTTCTCAAGATGTAGTTATGGAGGGACGCGACATCACCTATAAAGTCCTTCCCAATGCTCAACTCAAAATTTATTTAACCGCCAACGAAGAAAAGAGAGCTCATCGCCGCCACCAAGAACTCCTGGTTCGGGGTGAAGACGTAGAATATGAAACCGTTCTGTCTGACTTAAAAGCCAGAGACAAGCAAGATTCTGAGAGAGCCATCGATCCGCTCCAAATTGTTGAAGATGCTTGGGTCTTGGACACCTCCAATCTCACCATTGAGCAAGTTGTCGATCAAATTGAAGCTAAAGTGAATCAATTGCGCTAATAAAGTAATACTGCCATGTTCAAAAAAAACAAACCAGAAATCATTCAACCCGAACTCGCTCTCGATCCCAAAGAAAAATCTGACAAACCCAAAACTCCCAAAAAAAGTAAAAAACCCGCCTATGAGGGCAGTCGTTTTGGCTCACTTATCTTGCTGATCCTCACCGTTTTAGTTAGTCTTGCCTTCTACTTTTCAGGCTCCTAATTTTTGTTTCGTTTATTAATAATTCCGTCCAATATCTTATCTCTTCCTCGTACCTTTTCCTCCACTGTCGTTTCTGTCGTCACTTCTTCAAAATCAGTCGCCGAACAAGTTTTTGTTGGCTCTGAACCTTCCACAAACAACTCATTTCTAATAACGGGACAGGCTTCACAAGCCAGGGTTTGGGTCGGTACGCAAATTGCCACTGAAATTATTCCCTCAGGTTCCAAAAAATCTTGATGGGCAGTCGCCGTTTGTAGCAGGCTCGTCATCACCGAATTCCAAATAGGGGAGGCCCCCGTAATTCCTGACGCTACCTGACTCATTGGCGAATTATCATTGTTGCCCACCCAAGTTCCCACCAAATAATCAGGCGTATAACCAAAGGTCCAGTTATCTCGCAAATCATTGGTTGTTCCTGTTTTCACTGCCACTTTAAACCCAGGAATATTCAACACTGAGTGAAGCCCAAAAGCCGCTGATCGAGCCTGGTTATCTGCCAAAATATCCGAAATTGTGTAAGCTGTTGTGGCTTTGATTACCCGATCCTTTAGACAATCATCACATTCATAGGTGTACAACACCTTTCCCCTATAATCCATCACTGATAACACTGAAGTTAGTGGCACTTTATATCCTCCGTTAGCAAACACCCCATAGGCTACCGCCATATCCGTCATCAACACCTCACCACCACCCAAAGTTAAAGATAAACCGAATCGCTCTGGATTATTCCAAGTTGTAATCCCCATTTCTCGTCCAAAATCCACCAGAGAAGACACTCCCACCATCGCCAAAGTTTTCACCGCCGGCACATTATATGAATTAGCCAAGGCTTGCCGCACCGTCACTTTTCCATGAAATGCTCCATCGTAATTTTGCGGTGAATAAGCTGGACTTCCCGGAGTTTGATAGGTAATAGGGGAGTCATCAATCAAACTTGAAGCCGTTAATGCCTTTTCTTCCAAGGCTAGTGCATAGGTTAAGGGTTTAATCGATGAGCCTGGCTGACGTGGTCGCAACGTCACATTCACTTGACCATCAATGGTCGAATCAAAATAGTCTTTCGACCCCACCATCGCTAAAATTTCCCCCGTTGCCGGTTGAGTCACCAATACCGCTCCATTGGAAACATGCAACCGTTCCAACGAGTCTAATTCTTCCGCCATTGCCGCTTCAGCCTGACGATATATCTCATAATCAAGCGTAGTTACCACTTCAAGCCCACCAGTTTGCAGCAACGACTCGCCATAATGTTCCACCAGCCATTCCTTCACCATCATTACAAAATGAGGTGCCAAAATATCATTTTTAGGCAAGGCAAACACTAATTCCTCGTCCAGCGCCTTTTGATATTCTTCCACGCTAATCATGCCCTCTTGTCTCATCCGCTCCAACACTAAATGTTGTCGATAAACCGCCAAATCAGATCGTGATCCAAACGGGGAGTATGTCGTCGGTGATGCTGGCAACCCTGCAATCAGCGCCGCTTCCGCTAAAGTCAAATCTGCAGCCGGTTTATCAAAATAATATGCTGCCGCCTCTTCAATTCCATAGGCCGTGCCCCCATATCCCACCTCATTTAAATACATAGTCAAAATTTCATTTTTGGTAAACACATATTCCACTTCCAAAGCCAAAACAAACTCTTTGAGTTTTCGGATGAACGTTCTTTCTGAAGACAGTAGCGTATTTTTTACTAATTGTTGCGTGATTGTCGATCCGCCCTGCAAACTATCAGAATGTAAATTTGCCTGAAAAGCTCGACTAATTCCTCGTATTGAAAATCCCGGATGCTGATAAAATTCAGCGTCCTCAATCGCCAAAGTGGCTTGAGCTACATACGGCGGCAAATCATCCAATGAAATAATGGATCGATTTTGGTTTTTAAATAGTTTGTATAACAACACCCCGTTTCGATCATAAATTTTGGTAGTCAACATTTGCTGTCTCGTAATCAATTCTTCCGGGTGTGGCAAGTCTTTTAAAATAAACCACCAGAAAGTTCCTCCAATCAATAGTAAAATTCCACCCACAATGGCGAGGCCATAATGCCTTCGTCGTTTTTCTGAATACTTCTTTTTTGGTTGAGATTTTTTACGAGCAAACAATAAATCTGACATCGCTCGAAACACTCGTGTTTCAAATCGAATCCCTCGATAAACCGACGAGACAATCAAAAACAAACGATACAAAAGCCAACTTAAGGCAAAAAATAACCAAAAAAATGGAGTTCCCAACTGCTCCAGCAACCGTTGTAGAAACCGCAAAAAATTCCTGTCCCATCGCATGAATTAATTCTACAACATAAATCTGGAAAATATTTTAAATAGTCTCCAACAAAAACTCAATGTTTACAGGGCCTTTTCCAAACTAATATCAATTTCACTAAAACCACAGCGTCTATAAAATTCCACTGCCTTAT
>QKAA01000072.1 GCA_003247275.1 bacterium
ACCGACTTCCCACTCCCACCATCGCCAGCACCGTCACTGAATTAAGCCCCGGCATTGGTACCTGTACCACCCTCATTCCTGAGGACAATCGTGTCATTGTGGGTTTAGTTGTTGGTTTTGTCATACCCGCTATTCTACCCCATCTCCCACCTCCATGGTCATTGAAAATACTATAGGATTATTGTATAATTCCGCTCAACTTCTTCTGGTTGCCATTTCAATCCCCCTTAGAAAGGAGATGCTAGATAATGGACAATCCTCGCACATTCACATTCTGGTACGGAGATCCTGACAACTCCGCTACCTGGCGAACAAAAATCATCGAAGCTCAACCCATAGAGGGTCGCGAAGATGAATATGTCGCAAAAAATTACAACCTCAACCGTCCAGACGGAAAGTTCTTTGATCAAACTATGGTCACTGATTACTTTGTGGACAAAGAGGGCGTCAGCCACCCTTATAGCAAAAACATCACGTTCGAAGCTGATGAGGGTCGGGATAACGTAGGCGATGTCGTCGTCGTCTTGCGAAAAGGACCAAATGGTCGGTGGTTTGTTGATGTGTCTTACGAGACAATTTTCATCAACGAAACAGAAAGTTTTCAGGGTATGCGCCTAACTCGCTCAAGCAAGAGCAATGTTGAGCAAGCTTTGCGCGATGATCCTAATACAACTGTTCTACACAAGTGGAGCAATCCTGCCCGCTTGGGTGGAAAACCGATCTTCTGCCATTTTGTCAAAGGCAACTACTCTCCTCAATTTGCCAAAACCGGCAAGAGTGTAGATGTCTACGAATATGGACAAAAACATAGTGATCTTCTCGGAGCAGGAGCCTTCTTCGAAGGGCTAATTTCTATGCCATATGCAGAAATTGCATTTGAGGTCCTTGCTCAACTGCGCGATCCCGATCGCCGCAGTAAATAGATCTAACCGTTTATAACGGCCAGAAGAAGCCGCGTACAATTTACAAACCATAACACTGATAGCTGGTGTTAATTGGGTGTGGATATAACGCAATCATCGAAACCCTTGGGTTAACGGCGCCACCTAAATGGCAATGTTACGCAATCCCGAGGGTTTTTTCTTTTACGCTATACTATCCTTATGAAACAAATTCTTACCGCTATCGTTGCCTTTTTTACTTCTCTTTTTCCCTTTTTATCATCAGGAAAACCCGCCGGTGAGGCGGGCACTCCAACTCCATCGCCAATGGTCCAAGCTACCCCTCTTCCCACTCCCAGCTATCCTCGCCAAGTCTATGTGAACCTCGTCATGAATTATGAACTCCTCTACCCCGCTGACAGTGTTATGCAAGAAAGTTCTGATCAACAAACTTCCTGGGACAACACCTACACCCTCCGCATCGACTCCTATTTTTCCGACACCTTTGACCTTGAAGATATCCTCGCCACTGATCTTATGTGTGACGCCGACGGCCCCACCGGCAGCATTTACTGCAAAAATACTGCCGTTCGCCCCTTCACCAACCAATCTGGTTCAGCTGGATTCTTAGTCCGCCGCACCAAAACCATCGAAGGTACTAACAACCCCGGTGAATACCAAGATACCGCCTACGTCTTCCCCATTAATTCTCCCGAATCTGCTGGTGTCATCTTAAGCGTTGAATATCCGTCCGAAGAAAACCTTCAAGTCTTAACCGACACCGCCAATTGGTTCACCGCCAAACCCTAAAAACCTCTTGCTCTCGACCAAACTTGAGACTATACTCACACTAATTTAGTGGGAATAAAAAGTATGCCAACAGCAAACGAAGGTTCAACTGATCGAACAATCCGTATCATTTTAGGAATTATTCTTGGGTATCTTGGTCTCACCAATACCGCTGGAACTGCTCAAGTCCTCATGATTATCATTGCTAGTGTTCTTCTCATCACCGGCCTCACTGGTTTTTGCGCTATCTACAAACTCCTCAACATCAATACCTGCGGCCAAACCTCTTAAAACCACTCCCTAAAATCACCCCTATCTGCTACAATTCAGCAGTAAACACCTCAAAGGGCCGTAGTTCAGCGGTAGAATAGAGGTCTCCAAAACCTTTGACGGGGGTTCGATTCCCTCCGGCCCTGCACATGAGTCTCACACTAAAATCCACCAACTCCCCCATCACTAATATTGTCTTTGATTTCGACAATACGCTTTACTATGCCGACGCCGACACTCAAACCAAAATGTGGCATCAATCGCGAACCAAGTTAGTCAATCTTATTATCGAAAAACAACACCTTTCCCCCACCGTTTTTGATCAGCTCTATGCCAAACTTCTAGAGACCGCCTCACAGATTGGCTGGTCTACCGCCTACGTCAAACTGGGAGGCGAGCTAAATGACTACACCAGTGTAATTCACCAAGTCTCCAAAGCCGATTTTGTTCAATCAGACCATAAGCTTCAATCACTAATCTGCAGCCTCGCCAGTCACGCCAAACTTCACATCTTTACTGGTTCATCTCGCCACACCGTCCTCGAGGCTCTCGACATTATTCTCGATCAAGCAGCTTCATATTTTTCCGACACTTTACTTGCTTCAGACGACATGTGCCTAGCTCAGAAACCCGACCCCGCCGCCTATCAAGAAATGTTGAGCGTCTTTAACCTGAATCCCGCCACCACCCTCTTTATTGACGATCAACTGCCCGAAGTGAACACCGCTCAGTCCTGTGGTCTTCATGCCTTCCTCATTGACCGAGACCATCAATATCTAAATCCACCATCCCCCACTCTCTCCTCCCCAAACCAGTTATTAGAATTTATTTCTATTGAATAAGAAAACGCATATGACTATCAGACCATATACTCCAGAAGACAAACCCCGCATTATTGAACTCATGTCCGAATTCGGCCAATACCTTGATTCCCTCGAACCCACCAACAGACTATTCTCCCAAAATGAAGGGGCTACCTACTTTGCCAACAAACTCATCGATGACGTTACTACCAAAAATGGAGCATTCTTTATCGCGGCCGACGATAAGTCCGTCATTGGATTTATTGGTGGCTATATCCAATCCCCCTCTGAAGAAGAAAAAATGACCGAACCAGACAAACAATCGATAGGCGTAATCTCTGAATTTTTTATTACCCAAAACAACCGTCAATCTGGAATTGGCACTAAACTACTTCAAGCCATTGAAGCCTTCTTCACCTCAAAACACTGCACCCACATCAACCTTCAGGTTTCTGCTCCCAACTCTTCTGCGCGAAACTTCTATCAAAAACACGGCTTTACCGACCGCTCTATTGGCATGTCCAAATCCATCGCCTAACCCTTTAAATCACCTGTAAAAAATGGCCATACTCAACCAAGTGAGCTCTACTGCCTTCAACCACCCACTCTTGACTAAAAGATTGCCGCAAACCGAACCAGGAGTCACGCAGCGACCCCTGTTTACTCCACTTAAATACATACAACAAAACGCTCACCAAAGCCATTGCCCCGATTGAATAAAGTGTGCGCAATCCTGGTTTCGCTACCGAATTAGCCAGCAATCTTCTCCAGGTAATATCCGTCGGATTCAACATCCACGGCTCAACGCTATATATCTGTAAATCTCGAGTAAAAAATGGTAAAGTAGCAAGTAATAACCAGGTAAACAAACCAAAACAGAGTACTAAAATTAAGTCTCGTAACACACTGCCGGTAAATCGCTGCCTGCTCTCCGACATATATATACATTCTAAACTATCTCTATGCCAAGCTTCAATACAACAAACCGTAACAAACTTAAAATCGAAAACTTTCTTTTTCAATTAAGTCTCTTTCTCATCCCAAGCAACTTGGCCTATCACCTCTACATTCAGTCAGCCTATATCAATGGCCGACTCGTCGATTACCTTCTCCCCAAGCTCTATCTTTCCGATATTCCCATTCTTTTATTTATTAGCCTTAATCTGATCAATAATAAAAAATTAATTGATTTATCAAAAATTAAGACAAAAATTAACAACAGCAAACTCGTCAAACTTAGTCTTATTTTAGCCTTGATCACCGTTATTAATAGCCTGGTAGGCACCCATTGGGCAAGTAGTCTATGGTACCTAACTAAAGTCATTGAGCTTGCCCTCTTTGGCGTCATCACCTACCAAAAATATACAAAAAAGCAGTTTGACCGACTTAGTTTTTGGCCATTAATAGGGGCAATTTCGCTTCAAACTGTAGTTAGTTTATACCAATATATCAATCATAAATCACTTATTGGATACATTTTTCTAGGAGAACCAGATCTCACTTCTGTCGGTATAGCCACTACTAGCAATAATGGAATACTCGAGGTGATGGCTCACGGCACCACTCCGCACCCCAATGTCTTAGCCGGCTTCTTTGTTATTGCAAGTCTCCTTCTTCTCCAAAGCACACATTTAGACTACGAAAAAAGATTCAAAAAAACCGTTAAACTACTTCTTATAAGTCTAACTACAATCATAATTTATCTAACTAAGTCGATCACCGCTCTCTCTGGAGCAATTTTCGCAACTACTATAAAGTTGGAACAAAATAAAATAAGCAATAAACAAGGTAGACTGATAGTCCAGATCATTCTTGGTTTCACTCTCATTTTGTCTCTGCTAATTTACCCATTAAATAATCACTTAAAAATAATGAGTGATAACCCGTCTTTTTACGAACGCTATGAGCTCATTAACGCATCCAAGGAAATAATTACCAAAAACCTCCTATCTGGAACAGGTTTAAATCAATTTATTACCAAGCTGCCCAATTACCCCCTCAGTAAGCAGCAAGCCTACCTCTTACAGCCAGTCCATCACGGTCTCCTTCTTATCCTGGCCGAAACAGGCATTCTTGGCCTGATTCTTATAGCCATTTTCCTTCTCTCTTGGCTAAATTTATCAAAGCGCCACAATGCCCCGAATTCGGCTTATCTCTCCGCAAGCGCCATTTTCTTAATCCTCTTATTCGACCATTACCCCCTTACTCTACAAACCGGGCAATTGCTCCTCCTCATCGCTCTGGTCTATCCCCTCCTTAAACCCAAAAACACCTAAACTCATCTTCCATAAGCCATCGCAAACTGTCATCAGATCGAGAACAGCCCCGCGTCAAAATACATAACCCGATCTGGTAGAACATTTCATAAGCGATAGCAATACTAGCAACAACATGTAGCGGTATAAAGCTTTAGCACACTGCTCCACTAACTCCTTCCTCAAAGCCAAAAAATAGTAATCTATATCAATGATTATTTAATTAAAATATCAGAATAAAAAAGAATAAAATAGATTGATATATAAATACTAATAAAAGAACAATTAAAGTAGTCAAAAAGAATAATTTATTGAAAATAACTATATAATTAGTTCCAAAAGTAAAAACAATTAGTTATACGCTATACAGCAAGATAAAATTAGCATTAAAGCAAAACAACAAACTCTCATGAATGCAGCTCCCCCAGCATTTTTATCAAATATTCATTATTAAAATATTACAACTTTTTACCACCATAATTGGCAATCTTATTTATGGTTTGATAATACAAAACAGCCTATTAGCAGCATAATAACTAGACTGTTGCTACAATTTAGCAGAAATTAGTAGACTTTGTGAATAGACAAACATATACCGAAAGCGTCATTTTCCCCGAAGAAAATCACTTTTAGGCACAGCCGCAGAAATTGTTTGAATCGTGTTCAAACTACAGATAGAAACCCTTCCCCCAACCAGAAGTCGGCCCAAATTATAGATCTGTTCAAAACTTTTAACGACTCAGTCGCAAACTAACATATCCTAAAAACGACAAAAACGACCAATTTCCCCAATAGAGATAATGGAAAGGCGGATATAGCCAAACTTCTAAATTTTAACCTCACACTGACACTCAAACATCGTGACTGCTCACGAAAATTCATAAAAAATCGCCATTACCAGAGGAAAATCACCCAACTTTACAACAACATCGTAACGTATTCTAACTCTTCACTTTTATACCCCTCGCTTACTATATATACCATTGCCCGCAAACCAAGGCTGCCAATGCCCACCATTTCGCTTTAATCACACGCTCTCCAATCAGCCTGATCAGTCTTCACAACTTCTTCCCACTTTGTCTATCATTTTTTGTAACCAAAATGCACTAAAATCACCATTTTCGATCCAATTTTCCACCCCTATCCATCACTTATAGCTAAATGATGCTAAAAACACAAATATGACCCAAAAGTAACCGGAATAATCAAGCAAAAATTGTCAAAAAACCATCATATTGACTAAATAAAATACCCCCACGGTGTATTAGTGATCTTCTCTACCAAGTTGAAGACTGCCGCCCCTCCATCTAATCCCAATCACAAACCTCTCCCCAAAATCCACAGCTATCAACAATTGTGCATAGCTATGTATAAGCATACCTGTTAGGGGTATATACAAAAAGTCAACGAAATAAAACTTAAACCCCAGCAAGCACAACATAACACTCACACGACTTTCAAACGTGCGACCACTCCCTCATGACGCTGCTTACTCAAAGTAAGTAATATGACCAATGGCTAAATTTTAGGAAGTAAAAATAGC
>QKAA01000073.1 GCA_003247275.1 bacterium
AAGGTAGACAGTATTATCACTGTAGAACAAAACCAATTCTTCCTGCAACCCCCAATTTTCTCTAAATTGTGCGACATAATTCCACCTTACAGGAAGAGAAGGGGAGAAGTCAAAAACCAAAAACGCCTCAATAAAAGTTGACCGTATCCGTCATAATAAGAACATCATGATAATCCCAGGAATTAAACTTGGACCAAACGATTGGCAAGAAAAAATAAATTGTAACCCCCAGTGTGCTGAAATTTGGTATCGAGCCGACCAGCAAGAACTCTATCTGGAGCTTTTCCATGCTCTGCATCAACGAAACATTCCCTTCGGTCTTCACTTTTGGGCCATAACTCCCGATGGACATGAGCCAAACATTGCCTACCCCGGAAAAAACCACCATCACACCATTAAACTTATGGAACAATGCATCGATGATGCGGCCACTTATCACGCCACCTACGTCAATATTCACGCCGGCAATCGCAGCCTCATCATCATCGATCTTACAAACGATTTGTGGCTACCCGACGCAGATCAACCGCTGATTTCGCCACAACTTGCAAAAGACGTTCGAAACCAAACTCTTAAACACTTGGCAAAATACGCCGCCGATCGTCATGTTCAACTTCTAGTTGAATCAGTCCCACTCTGCTCTCCTGATAGTCGGGTTGATTCACCCCTGCCCAGCCGAAACTTTCCCTTAGATCAATTTCCCACCGACCTACCAAGCCTTGCAGCTGCCTGCAAACAGGCTGGCTGTGGCTTTACCAATGACCTAGGGCATGTCTTCGGCATGTCCGCCAATCTACCCCGAAAAGAGCTATATCAATTATTTTTGACACACACTAAAAAGCTTGCTCCATACACTCAATTGATCCATGTCAATACTGTCACTCCACCATATAACGGCACCGACGAACATCGAGGCATTCTTCCAATCGATTTTGCCACTCCTGGCATTTTCCCCACCAAAACCGAACTCATTGACAATATTAAACTGATCGAGTCAAATTCTCACAATGACGTCTGGTTGGTTGGCGAACCCCGAACTGACCACGTTAAAAATTATGATGAATTAGTCAAATTAATTCAGGAAATCCATCCGCCAAAAAAATAATTTTGAAAAAGTAGGGGATAGGGGACAAAAATCACCTATCGACCCAAAAGAATGTGCGACATAAGCTCTGAAAATACCCGTTGACCAATTATTTTTTGACCCGACAAGTTGGGATGCAAATAATCCACACCAAACATTCCATCATCGTCAAATCGATAGGTAAATATCACATCTAAATCATGCGAAGCAAAAACCTCCCACAACCAAATAAGCGGCACCTGCTTTTTCTGGCTAATCCCCTCTAAAACAGATAAATAAGGCTGATATAGCAGGGCAACTTCTTTATTATTTATCTGGGTTGGTGTCATCAGCACCACCTGACAACCAGACCGCCCCAAAGTTTCAATTAACTCGAGTAAAGCTTGTTCATATTCTTTAACTGGAAATCGTCGATGTACTTCGTTATGCCCATAGCAAATCAGTGCTACTTCAGGTTTACTTAATGACACATCGGTTTGAACCCGGCTAAGTGCTTCCAAAGCGATTTCACCATTTACACCACTACCTAATACGAGCCAATCGTCTTTAAGTAACCGCTGCAACTCATTTACATAACTTTCCTGCTCACTGTTTGCCGTAATTGAATCGCCGTAACACACCATCGTTTTCATATATATGTAGTGTATAACATCAAAAACCCGTTTAGCCTGGTAGCTCCTAAATGTACTAACCCTCTACCAGATACAGACAGCGTAGAATGCCCAAAATCGGCTTTTCCATCCTTAACCTGACCAACTATATGTCGAAAATGGTCAGAAAAACGATAAATAGGTAAGAGAATAGGTTGCTGTATACGCAAAAACTAATAAAAGTGGCAAAAAAGAAATAAGTGAATTTATAAACATTAGTTTCGGGTTTATATACAAAATCAAAAAAAATGAGTCGCGCCCGCTAAGAGAGTGAGGAATAAATTCAACAAAAGATCGAAAATGGAATTAATTGACAATTAACAACGACAAAGAACCACAATTAACAAAAAATCCACCCCTCCTCCGATCCTTGAGGTTATGTCGTAAAAGGTATATTGTACGACATAATTTAACCACTATTCTTTGTCAGGGGAAAGTGACAAACGACTATTCTTAGAAATGGCCATAAATACCAAAATAAATAAGCATAATTTCCCATTAATTACTCTTAATAATCCCTCTTCACCTCAGACTCTCTTACACACCAACAAAACCATCCCCGATAGTGCGGACGCAGCACTACCAGAGGCAACCAGGGAAAAATGATGCAAACTATATCAAAAAAGGATTGAGTTATCCACAAAAAGAATATACTCCCTGGCAGGATCGTCGCATCTACAATCCTCTTTCGGGTTTTCTTTGAAAAACGGTTAGCAGTCGTTGCTGTTTGTCTGCTAAAAATATGTCTCTGTGAAAAATATATTATAGGTCGTGAAACAACATTAATTAATTTATTATAGGACATACTATTATAGGACTCTTACTCCCCTCTCTCCCCTACACCCACATTAATTGATTTTCTGCTCACCAGATTATGACAACAAATTATCTCGAGTAAATGGGCTAAATAACTCTTATTATTTATTTACCATTGCACAAGAGACCATCATTCGCCAATGCCCATTAAACGAGATTGCATAATACCTATTTGTCTTCCCTGCTAAACACTCACAATTACCACTCGCGCCGAACAACTCCTCTATAAATCCGTTACAAATATCACTCCATCACATACGTTTTTATTAAATAAGTTGCTTTATTCTTTCTCAAGACTCCTTAGAAAACCTCTTTTTTTTATGTCGCACAATATTATACTACTTCCACCAAAATACAGACTGCTAAATCAATCTAAATTAAAATTTGCTTACAATAAAAAATATTACTCACGACAACTTAAGTTCTCTTTATAATTTATTCTTCCCCACCACTGTGCTCCCTCCATTCCCCTACCCCATACAATCGCCTGTTTTCTCTTTTTCATTTGAGTGATTTTGATCAAGAATGTGTTTTTAATGACTTAATTAGCATAGCAACTCAAGATTTGTTGGAATGAATTCCACTATGATCGCAGCTCCTGTTTGACAGCCAAGAGAGAATCTCCTGGCCCAAGTTAGCTGCGATAGCTATGAAGGGAAAACAAGAATCCTGAATTGATGGTGCGTCTTAAGTCAAAGCTTTGCTCCTTTCACTTATGAAAGGAGAAGAAAAATGTTTAATAACAAAAAATACTATTTATTTCCACGGGGTGACCAACAACGTCGCAATCAACACTAATAATCCCACCACCACATACTCGGTAATAGTCCGCTTAAACAATCGCTCGCTTAGCTCATGCTGTAACAAGCCTAAAGCCACATACAACACCGTTGCTAAAAACAAAGCTGCCACCCAAACGCTCACTGGCAAAAAAGACAAACTAACCGCAATAAATCCCATGATCACAGATAAACTTATCGACATGATCAAGATGTCTTTCGACAAAAATGGCTCCAACTTCATCGACCACAATCCATTAATCAACAATGGCAAAGTCGCCCCTGCCACCAACAACCCATTTGACCAAAAAGGCCACTGCAAAGAAAATACGGTGTTATACAACAATGCTGCCGTCAAAATCGACAACAAAAAACCCACCGCATGAGCCGCCCGCAATAATTGAATCGTCCGAGCCGCTGCCACCGAAAAAATATTCTCGGTTAAAAACAGTGCATACATCCCTACCCCAAACAAAATCACAATAATCACTCGAGAAATAAAATTATCTGGCAATAAAAAGTAAAACAGCCCAATTGCTGACGCATACAACGATGGAGACGACAAAATAGTTACCCACTCAATCCCTTTCAACTCATCAAACAAGGCCCAGGCTGACACCAAATAGGTGACCAAGAAAAAGCCAAAAATCGCTACATAACGATATTCTATCGGGATATATTGAATGCCCAACAACAAGACAGACAACACTGCCGAACTTAATAAAAATTTCTGACGCTTTGACACCGTGCAACCCTTAATTCATATTGTGAACTACTTGCTCAACATCATCATGCTCTTCCAGCATTTCCGTCAAATTTTCCACTTGTTTTCGAACTGATTCGTCCGATACATCCATTGGAATTTTAATCTCACTCGTCCCATCGGGAGCAATATCAAACAAATAGCTTGCGGCTCCAGGACCTGCCAACGACCCGCCATTGCGCTCAAACATAGCTCGAATCTCCGCCCCAGTTCTGTTTCGATTATCGGTAATTGCTGTCACCAAAAACCCTACTCCGCCCGCTCCATAACCCTCATACATCACTTCATCGATGGTTTGACCTGACTTGGATTTTCCTAAACCTCGCTGAATCGCCCGATCAATGTTAGCTCTCGGCATATTTGCTTCACGCGCCTTATCTAAAGCTACACGCAATGACGGATTGGTTCCTGGGTCTCCACTTCCACCTTCTTTCACCGCGACCCGAATTAATCGGCCAACATATCCAAAAACCTTCCCCTTTTTCGCATCAGTGGCTGCTTTCTTATTTTTGATGTTATTCCATTTAGAATGTCCAGACATAACAAAACTCCTCAATATTCAAAACTGTCTCATCATTATACGCTAAAAAACCAAGCCGATTCAGGAAAAATTACTCTTTGCATTTTAGTCGTAATTTTTGTATCCTGTTGAACAATTGGGTAAGAAATATCAGTAAATTAAATCGTAGATCGCACAAAAAATGCAATTATCTCTTCAAGATCAAGCCATTAAATCTGCTCTAGACGGAGATTGGCAAGCTGCCATCGAGATCAATCAACAAATCCTAAACGATACTCCCAACCATATCCCCGCTCTCAATCGACTAGCTAAGGCTTATGCTCAAACGGGCCAATCAGACAAGGCCATTGAGCTGTATCAGCAAGTCCTCCAAATCGATAAATTCAACCAAATTGCCCGCAAGCAATGTCAACTTCTCAAAAAATCACCCTGTATTCCTCAAAAAAATGTCAAAATCACTATGACAAATTTTATTGAAGAACCAGGAAAAACCAGAACCTGTGACCTCAATCAAATTGGTGATTCCAAAAACATCTCCTCTCTCCAACCCGGCCAACCAGTCAAACTGGTCGTTAAATCTCACTGGATTGTGGTTACTACCGAAGACGACAGCCACGTCGGCAGAATTCCCGAAAACGTCTCTTTCAAACTTAAAAAACAAATCGATAACGGCCAAATCTTTGATGCGGTCATCAAAAGCGCTTCTACCGCCCAAGTCTCTGTCTTCATTCGCCAACGTGAAGTTAAGTAAATTTGTTAATAAGATCGCAAATAAACTTTCCTGTCTGAAACCCATTCCCACGAATCCATACCGACTAATAATGCTACGTCCGCCCGATATGTCGTTGTATCGTCAACTTTCACCGTCGCCAATGGATACAACAGCTGTAGCGCCTTCCCTGGACCCGATTCTGCTAATCTTTGACTCGAAAACACCAACTGAGTCACATCGCTCGTTTCCGGCAAATCAGTGATACTCACAATGTCGAAACCCGCATATTTAGCAAATTGGCTCCATAAAAATGCCATCTGTGATTTCCCCGTCAAGTTCACCACCGCCACCTGCACATCCGCTGCTTCTTTCCACAGAAGCAGCATGTCGCCATCCAAGTAAGCTGATAATAACGCCTGCTCCAAATACAATTGTGGTCTCCCGTCGGCCGCTACCCGCTCATGCACTGCTCCCGAATCCATTAGGTCAGCTGTCCTAAGCGATGCCACTGAAATCTTTTGCAACACCATTAACTCCTCAATAACTTCCGGAAATGATCTCTCCCCCGTCAGTCCTTCCACCAATAAGTTTTTCTTTAACTTCCACAGCGGCAACGATTTCCCTTTATATTCAACCGAAGCCTGAATCGGCACCCCAAAAGTCATCGCCAAAGAATCTTGCATTAATTCCCCGTCTAAACCGTCAATCTCCCCCAACTCCAACAACGAAATAAGCTTATTCTCCCCATAACCACCAACTGCAGAAATATATAAATCTGACGGTATAGAAAGGAGCATCGACTCCTGAATTCCTGGCCATATCGTCAACAAACTAACCGTTTGAGCTTCCTCCTCAACAAATATCGCCCGAAATGGCAATTCTGGTCGCCACTCGCGCTTACCCCACATTCTGGCAATAGTTAAGCCATAGAAAAAAAACCCCAACAACGTCAGGGCAATAACAATCACCCCAATCTTATGTGGTTGTTGTTTTTTCATGCCTGATCTAATAGTAATCAAATTCTCTATTGATACCAAGGGCTAATCTTAAAAAAAATTACTTCTGTCCAAACCGCACAATATATTCCCGCAGCAAAGCAGCCGTCCGCACCATCATTCTCACATTGTGAATCGATGCTAATCGATAATACAGTAGCTCCCTCGCCCTAAAAAGATGTCGCAAATAGCTACGAGTAAACCCATGAGTACAAGTGTAG
>QKAA01000051.1 GCA_003247275.1 bacterium
GTTATGAGGCTAGGGATTTGATCGAGAATTTCCTCAGGCCATTGATCAAAGACGGCTCCGATGATGGCGGCCCTCATTTGAGGACTTTCTTCTTTGGTGCTTATTTTTTGAGAGTCAAACGAGGCCATTTGTTCTGCGGTCTCGTAACCTGAATTTTCAAGACGAGTAATACAGCGAGAAGTGATTGTTTTAACCTCTGGTTGACTATCGAAAAAGTGAGGATGTGTTTGTTGAAATTGTTTCCAGGATTCTTGGAGGTTTTTGTCTGGCTGACTGGTTTCGATGAGATGGTTTAAAACAGTGCCGGCAGTAACAGCATCAAGCATTCTCTGGCGGCGCCTGTCGGCCATTTTTTGTTTATTTTTTTTATCGATTAATTCTTTGCTGAATGGGTCAGGGTCAAAAGATTCTGGGGTATTCATGCGATTGGGCCTTTTTTTATTTGCATGCTGTGTGACTGGTATTTGCAACCATATTGTGTCACATCAATTCAAGGTGATTGGGGGCAGGTTTACTCTTGATTAGTTGAATTTGAGCGTCAGGGTCTTGGTGGCGCGGTAAGGATCATCACCGGTGCCAGTGAAGGTAAATTCAACAGTGACTTGGTCAACTTTAGTGTCAGGTTTTAAGAAGTGAATGTCGGTGTCCCACCAGTCGCCAGATTTGATAATTCCATGAGTGGCAGAAAAGGCCATTTTTCCTTGAGCCTCAGAAGAGACAATTTTGGCTTCAAAATTGAGTTCGCGTTGGTTGCGATTTTGGATGCGAATGGGGTAAGCAGCCAGGGATCGGTAGGTGGCATCATAGGTTTGATTATCGGCTTTGTCAGTGGGAGTGTCGGTGTCAACGTAAAAGCGATCGCCGATAGCGGTATACGCAGTGACTTTGACGGTTCTGGTGGAGAGAATTTGGTTGTTTTGACTAATGAAATTAACAGTAACGTTGGTGGTAAAGCCGGCGGGATCAGTGTCACTGAAGGCCTTGATTTTGACGGTTTCTTTAGAGAGGGGAAGCATGTTGCCAGTGGCTTCAAAACTGCCGTTGACGCTAACAGGAACTGAGTCGGAAAAACGGTCGGCAGCGCGAACGGAATACATGATAGGTTGATCAGATTTGTTTTCGAGGATGAGTTCTTTTTCGTAGGATTGGCCGGGATAGTTGATGATGTACCAAGAATCAAAGCTGGTGGTGTAGAGGGGGGAGGTGGTCACAGTGGTAGTTTTGGTGACGGTTTTTTTGACGGTAGCTGAAGGGGTAGAAACACCTTGAACTAAGCCGCCTTTGGTGGTGGTAGCACTTGGTGTAGCGATAGCACTTCCAGAAGCGTCTAGAATGGAGTCTAAGCCGTCGAAAAGAGGGAATTGACCAGTGGTAGTGGTGGTGGGAGCGGGAGTAGCTTCGGGGTTAGTGGTTTTTTGAGGGAAAAGAGAGCAACCTCCAAGGAGAAGAGCTGAAGCTCCAATGATTAAACTACTGGCGATGGTGGCGCGGTTGATATGCATATAAACATCCCTTTTCCGGGCAGAAATGGTTATTATTTTTGAGGCACAAATGTGGTGGGCAAGAAAGAAACTTTGTATAAAGATCGTGATGATCGTTTATGTTATGGGACATTATACCGCTTCTGGTCAAGTAGGGGTAGAGTTGTGGCTTTGGCAAGATAGAACTAGATAGTTGTCGTGGGCTTCCAGAAACACATCAAAACAGGTGTTTGGTGTGCTTGTGGAAGATCCCAAAGAGAAAGAAAAATAGCACCAAAAATAGGTGAAATTTTTCCTCTAGGAAAGATGGATCTTCGGTTAGAAAGAATTATTTGTTGATTAGGGGAAGAAAAAGGAGATTTCGACCACTTATGCGAACTGAGTACGAGTACTCAAACGAATGTCCAAGATCTTGGTTGTTACCGTATTCCATTTTTAAAATGGTCATGTAGCTTCCGTTCGGAAGGAAGTCAGTTTGGTAATTGACCAACAGACATACTTCTTCGTCTGGATTTAGTCTCCCAATTTTTCCCTCAACTGTGAGCCAGCTTTCGTTGATTCCTATGGTGGAAAAATAGACGGGAACATTTCCGACGTTGCCGAAACAAGTTTGCATTGGTTCAAACAAACTTTTTGTCCATTGCATCAGTATTACTGGATTGCTTCCGGTGTTATACGAATAACTGTTGGAAACAATTCCATTTATGTAAATTCTGACTTGGTACATGTAGTTTGCCTTGAGATTTATGGGCGTCTTAAGACTAATGACAAGGTTATCCCAGTGAGCGACCTCATTTGCCGTAAGATAATTGACACCTCCGGTAAGAGGATCAATAAACCAGACTTGAAGTTGACTCGCACCAATTGTTTCTGGGAAATCAAGAAAGTTGACGCCACTGATGATGATGTCATTCCCTGGGGGAAGGAGTTGGCCTGAGATCGCATAAATCTCGGGAGATAAATACTTTGTGTCTTGAGCGGACACAGTTGTTGATACGATAGTGGTCAGAGTGACCAAGACAACAAGAATTACTGCTAAAAGCTTTTTCATTTTTTCTCCTAAGTAAGGTTTGAAACGCATGGGGGTAATAGAAATAAAACGACAAAAATTATTACGATTACTAAAACAAAAATTAATGTACTTTCGATAAATCTTTTCATTTTCTCCTCTTAAAAATAAGTTTGACCGGTGGGCGGCCCCTAGGCATGATAATGCACAGGGGGACCCATCGATCTCTTATTTTTTTAAAGAGATTTCTCTTTGGGATTGTTAATGTGCGCTTATCGAAAAACTGATTCAAAAACAGCAGGTGTTTTTGGCAGTCAAAAATAAGCCAATAAAAAACGCTCCATAACCACGGAGCGAATTTATATAGGATATTCTATAGGATGGTGTCAAGAAAAACTAGTCTTGGGGATTCATGCCGAGCATGTAGAGAACAGTTTCTTTTTTGTAGCGACGATCACCTCTGGAGTTGATGCGAATGGCAGGAAGTTTACCACGTTTGCCCCAGCGTTTGAGGGTAAGCGGGGAGACTCGGAGAATTTCAGCCACTTCACGGACAGTGAGGAGGTCGGGAAGATTGTTTAAATCGATTTTTCGAGTTGTTTTTTGAGGTAGAGTGTCTGACATGTGATTTTCTGGCTACTTGTTATGGTTTGCTATACAAAGCGACACTTATTAAACCATATTTTTAGGTAGATTGGGATGAGGGTTTTTACGGGGTTTGATTAATTTGATCGTTTTTGTTGCAAGATAATTGAATAACTATATCAAAGTATAAAAAAACTGTTACTAGTATGTCAATGAGGAAAAATAGAGATGTATTTTTATATAAAAAGATGTATTTTGATAGATATAGATTGAGTATCTGATCTATTTCGATAGATAATATTATTCTTTTATATAGTTTGTTATATTCTAAATTTTGGCTTTATTTCTGGTGGAAGGGGAGAGGCAAAAAGGAAATGGAAAATTACTTATTGAGGAAAAAGGGTTAAAAGGGGGGATTTTCGGATTATTGAATGATGTGTGTGTTTTTCTCTAGATTGCCAAGTTTAAATACTCTAAAATTGTTGGTATCACTATGTCTGAAATGCAGTCACCTTTATCTGAATTCGCAGAACAGGTTGTTCCAACTTTTCAAACTTCCGAACATGAGGTTCATTCTGATGTTTGGCGTAATTTTGCTGAGGATTTTGGTTTACTAGATGAAAATGGTCAACAAAAAGTGGAGGCTCTAAAAAAATTGCAAGATCATGGTTTTATATTTGTGGAGCAGAGGTCGTGGGCAAAAAAGGACATGCCTGGAGAGGTTGTAAATCATCAATTAATCTTGGCCTGCAATTTGGATAAATTTAGGTCAACCGAAGATTATGATTGGCGTTCATTACGGCGAGGTTTGGGAGATATCGCAATTGCGGAAAAACATGCTTACCGCGCGAAGACTACTGGATGGAGGCCAAGGTACAAAACTCTTTCACAAATATTTATTGATGTGTTCGATGATGTACCAGTTGTTGATGCACAAGACTTAGGCGCTGAAAAGGAAATTCAACCCACATCATTATTTATCATTCCAGAGAATGATGAGTGGAAGATTGATGAGGTTAGAGGAGCTCAAGGCTTAATAGGCTTGTGGGAGATTCCGAGCAGTAGAAATAGCTTGAATGGGGTATATACAAGAGAAAAAGGCTGGGAATCGAACTTGACGTTTGAAAGCTATGCAGCAATGACATCATTATTTCATCCTCGATATGGAGATGCGGCGCGTGATGCAGATGGAACGGTAATGGTTACGAACCCGGACGGAACTAGAGGTCCTTTAACTCATCATCTTTTTGTTGATTGGAATGCTGGTGGACATCGGGGTAGGTTAGCAAATTCTCCTGGCCTATATTTGAGTCAAGTTTGTCCACAAGCTTATGGTCCTGACGGATTGAATAGAGAAGATTTTCGAATCATACAAGGCATAGGGGCAGCTGATGTATTGAGAATAGAACGACGTAGAGCTCGTGGACGTAATGGAACACTTAGTTTAAATGGTGGAACAATAACTTTGGGTTCAGAATATCAGGGAGCAGAGGTAATGATTTTGGAACAAAATAAATGGGCTGCAATTGTGCGTGGGGATGAGCATGGAAAAACAACGGTAGTTGGGGTATTAGCAATCGACTCGGTTCAATTTCGGGATATGGGTGAATATAAACATGCCAATATTTCAGATAGAACAGTTATTTCACCTGATGAATTTGTAGCGAAATTCGATAACGGAAAGGCTTTTAGAACATTGATTGAGCAACCTGAAGCATTTGCTGCTTTTTCTCGACATCTTGAGCAAGTTGGAGTGTCGATGGTTAATTTTCCTCTTACAGAGCAGTTACTTTTGGCTAAAGTTGGGGAAAAATATGGAGATAATCCTCAATTTTGGGATTTTGTGAAGCGATATGGAGATTGGGATAGGGGAATTCATGCATTTTTATTAATGAATGAGCAGGTGTTGAGACCAGATGTATTATTTCGAGTTCATGAGATGGAGGGATCTGGTTATTTTATAGAAAATGCTGCGCGTTTAATGGAGTTATCTTGTATTATTGAAGAATCTGATGATAAAGGTTCTTGCAGAATAGCTCAGGCCATTCGAAGTCAGACAGCACTGTTGTTGATGGCAGCTCAGGCTAGTGAAGTGGATCGACCAGGTGTTTCTAATACTGATATTTTGGGTTTGTTGTGGAACTATCGTCAGTCAGTAGAGCAAGTTTGTACTGAAAGTGATTCTCGATATACTGGCAAAACAACACATTACGAGCAGTTGTTGGACTTAGTGAGTCATACGGACAAGGACTCTGTTCGAGAAGTGGGATTGCAAATGTTGGAGCATGTGTGGAATGGACAAATCAAACATCAGCTTACCTCGAGTTCACGATCAAATGAGCATGTTTTGGAAGTGGTGCGTAATTACTACAGAAATTTTGACCATCTTTTTGCTAATGCCTCTGAGACGACTGGCGATACTGCAGAGGATTTGGCTTGGTATCGGACGTTTTTCTCGACTAAACAGAATGTGGGCGATTGGCTGGATTTAGCTTGTGGTCCTATTGATCGGGTAACAAACGCAAAAGGACAAATGATAAAAGCGGCAGGGGGTAATTTGAGAGGATTAGACTTGCTGCCGAGGATCGTGCCTGATCCAAAAGAGAATGTCCATTTTGCTCAGGCAGACTTGAGACATTTACCTGTTATGAACGAGTCTCAAGATGGAGTGATGGTCGACTGGTCTCCGTTTAATGACTTATTGTTAAGAGATCAGCAGATTGAGGTGATGGGTGAATCTTCTCGAGTATTGCGGTTTGGTGGGATGATGATTACCGATGTTCCTTGGCTTGAGGGGGGAGAGGGGAGTTGGGAAGAGGCGGCAGGACAATATCATCTCAGTCACCCAGATGAACCTTATGGCATGATTGAGGAGGCGGTAGATGGCAAGATGAAGAAATTTTATATTTACCCGAGAAATGAATTAATGTCTTTGTTAATGAGTCGAGGTTTTGGAGAATTTGTTGTTGAAGAATATCGCACTCGTTCTGGTAAGCCTAGACTGAGGATTCAAGCGAAAAAACTAGGAGAAAGAGTCTCTTCAATTGATATCTCAAACAATGTTGTTTAGGATTCTTTTTTGAATGCAAGCTTGAAGATTGATTTTAGGGAGGTGGCAATGTCTTGATTTTGGATAAGAATACCGACGAATTCTCCTTTAGCAAAAGACAGCATAGCAACCCTATCTTCAAAGATGTCGATTTCCGCTGGTAGTGGAAAGTTCTGTTTATCTAGTAAGCGGCTTTTGCGAAGTGATTCTGCATCTTTTTGAGTTATTGCTTTGGCATTGGGAGAATCGGCGATGAATGAATTGG
>QKAA01000020.1 GCA_003247275.1 bacterium
CTGCCGGCAAGATCGGTATCTCCGTCACCAAGCATAAACACTTCAACTTGCTTATAGGTAGGTGAAGTGGCAACAACGTCGGCAACGGCGCAAAAACAACTTCCTTGAACGATGGTGATGTACTTATTCCAATTTTCACAATGTATGCCGCGAGTGACATTATCAGTTGAACGGGCAAGATTTATTTGTTTAATGGCAAATTCGTGTCCGATTACTTTTTCAAGATCAGGTATTAAACCGATTTCCGAAAAGAACCCCCGTGAATCTTCGTGCTTACTATGTGCGATATACCACAATCCTTCGATTGAGGTCTTAAAAATTCTGTCTCCTACTTGTTTCTCGACAGTTGGTTGATACAGTGTAGGTAGCATATATAATCCTTAAACTTTTGTTTATTATATCGGAAAGGACATATTTATGAATAACAAGTCGACAATTTTGGTCACGGGTCTCTCCGGTTTGGTAGGTAGTCGGTTCCAACAACTCTACGACGATACATACGAAATGGTGAATCTTGATTTAACCTCGGGGGTTGATATTACCAATCCCGAAACAGTGGAAGCGGCATTTGCCGCTCACCCTGATGCATCGGCAGTGATTCATTTGGCAGCGTTTACTGATTTAAATAAGGCCTATGAACAACGTGATGATAAAGAAGGAGTTTGTTACAAAGTTAATGTGTTAGGAAGCGACATTATTGCCAAAGCAGCGGCGAAGCATCAGATATATATGGTTCATATTTCCACTGACTACGTGTTTGATGGAGAAAAATCTGAAGCATACACTGAAGAAGACACTCCTCATCCAATCGAGTGGTACGGTCAAACTAAACTTTGGGCAGATGAGGCAGTTGAAGCTGCTGGAACCAAACATGTGACATTGCGTTTAGCATTCCCCTATCAAGCTAGGCCGTCTCGACCAGATATGGTGGCAAAAATCATCAATGGCTTGGAAACTGATTCCTTGTACCCCATGTTTACTGATCACATTATCACACCAACTTTTGTAGATGATGTGGTTACCGTATTTGATTATTGTGTCAAAAACCGCCCACAGGGTTTATATCATATGGTGGGCTCTTCATCTCATTCTGATTATGAAATTGCCTCAATGGTACGAGATGTTTTTGGGTATGAAACTGAGGTGAAAAAAGGTTCTTTGGCAGCGTATATAGAATCCTCAAAACGACCATACCAAAAAAATATGAAGATCAGTAATCAGAAGTTGGTTAGCGAATTTGGCATCACTATGTCTGATTTTGTAACTGGGTTAAAGCAAATTAAGCAACAGCTTTAGTTAACTTTTTTTGTGTTGTCTACGCCAGGACTCGATCTTGGCATGATTGCCAGAAAGTAGGACTTCAGGGACGGTCCACCCTTTGTAATTTTCAGGACGAGTGTAATGAGGGTATTCTTTATAGCCTTGGCTACTATGCGATTCATCAACGATGGAGTCAGGATCACCAAGTACTCCAGGGATTAGTCTAACTACGGCATCTGAGATAACCATAGCTGGTAATTCGCCACCGGTTAAAACATAGTTTCCAATAGAAATTGACTCATCAACTAGATGATCTTCGACGCGCTGGTCAACGCCCTCATAATGTCCGGCAACAATGATTAAATGATCGATTTTGGCGTATTCTTCGGCTTTTTGTTGATTAAATGTTTTCCCTGAGGCAGCAGTTAAAACTACTTTTGATGAATGAGATTTGTTAGCTGATTTTAATTGGCTGATAGCTTTATCGAGCGGCTCAACCATCATCACCATACCTGGTCCCCCACCATAGGGACGGTCGTCAGTGGTTTGACGAGGATCTGAAGTCCACTGGCGTAAGTTATGAATAGCAATTTCTACTAAATTGTTTTCTTGAGCACGCTTAAGAATACTTTCGGTCAAAGGGCCCTTAAACATGTCAGGAAAGAGGGTGATAATATCAATTTTCATATCTTGTTACTCTTCTATTGTTATATTGTTGGCATTTTATCTCTTGGGATATTATACTAGCCACATGACTATAACAATAATAGGCACTGGTTTTGTTGGGGTTGTCTCATCAGCAGTGTTCGCATCGTTTGGTAATGTTGTTTATGGACTTGATGTCGATGAAGTAAAAGTTCGGTCATTATCAGAAGGAAAAGTTCCTTTTTTTGAACCTGAACTTGAAGAGTTGGTTGGTAAAAGTCTCTCTAAGGGAAATTTACGTTTCACCACCAGTTATGAAGAGGCGGTATCACAATCAGAAATTGTGATTATTGCGGTGGGGACTCCGTCAGCGGCAGATGGAACGGCTGATTTGAAATATGTTAAAGCGGCAACTGAATCTTTAGCTCCGTATTTACAAGAAAAAACGATTGTGGCGATTAAAAGTACTGTTCCTCCCGGCACAAACCGACAAGTTGAAGAGATTATTAGTAAGCACACTGATAAAGAGGTTTCGGTAGTATCATTGCCCGAATTCTTGCGAGAGGGAGTGGCTGTGTCAGATACCCTTCACGCTGATCGAGTGGTCATTGGAGCAACGCAGGAATGGGCAATTGAAAAATTGCTCGATCTTCATGAACCACTGGATGGGGAACGAGTGGTGATGCGGCCAGAAAGTGCTCAGATGTCAAAATATGCAGCTAACGCTTATTTAGCGATGAGGATCACTTTTATTAATCAAATTGCTGATTTGTGTGAAAAAACGGGAGCAGATATTTTAGAAGTGATTGATGGAATAGGATTTGATAAGCGGATTGGAAGACATTATTGGTATCCAGGGTTGGGATATGGTGGATCATGTTTTCCCAAGGATGTGAAAGAGTTGGCAGCGGTCTCTAAAAAACTTGGAGATGAAAATAACATTTTGGTGCTGATGGATCATATTAATGAAGCTCGAATTCCGGTGAAATTAAATGATTTTGGAGAAAAAATTGGAGGCTGGGAAGGGAAACAGGTGAGTGTTTTAGGTTTGTCCTTTAAACCAAATACGACAGATATGCGGGAAGCGCCTTCTTTGAAAGTAATCCCCTATTTACAGGAGAAAAATGCAATTATTAAGGCTTATGATCCAAAAGCGATGGATGAGGCTAAGAAAGTCTGGCCCTCACTGTTTTATGCAAATGATGTGAATGAGGCGCTAGATCAGGCTGAGGTAGTGATTGTTTTGGTTGAATGGGATGAGTTTGCTAATTTGGACTTGGGCCGAATGAAGGACGGTGGCTGGCTAATTGATACACGACAAATGTATGACAAAAAATCGGTTGAGTCTCAACAGTTACAATATTTAGGAATTGGGACCGTATGACACGAGTTTTAATTACTGGAGCGAGTGGATTTGTTGGCTCTCATTTAGTTGAACTATTATCACAAAACAAAGATTATGAGCTATTCGGAACGGTTTTTGGGGGAAGTGTCAGCAATGAAGCTTTGTTTGAAGCGCACGCGCTTGATTTAACAAATAAAGAGGCAGTTTTTGATTTAATATCGACGATTAAACCAGATTGGGTTTTTCATTTGGCGGCATTGTCTTCTCCAGCAGCTTCATTTAATGATGCAAATGCAACCCTAATGAATAATGTAACGGCTCAAGCAAATTTGTTGGATGCATTAGTGAAGTTTACACCAAAGTCTCGAGTTCTTATTGTGGGTAGTGCCGAGGAATATGGAAAAGTGTCTGAAGAGTGTTTACCCGTGAATGAGCGGTGTCCTTTACGTCCGATGAGTCCGTATGCAGTTTCAAAAGTAACTCAAGATTTTATGGGAGTTCAGTACTATTTAAGTCATGGTCTTGAGTGTATTCGAGTACGACCCTTTAACCACGTGGGAGAGCGACAGTCTCCTGCTTTCGTACTGCCTGCTTTTGCTCAGCAGATAGCACGCATTGAAAAAGGTGAGCAAGAACCGATCATAACCGTGGGAAATTTGGAGGCAAGTAGGGACTTTACTGACGTAAAGGATATGGTCCGGGCATATGAGCTAGCTTTACTCAAAGGAATTCCTGGAGAAGTTTATAACCTGGGTTCAGGGCAAGAAGTGGTGATTAATAATCTACTTCAAAATTTACTATCATTGTCTCAAACAAAAATAGAAGTTAAACAAGATCCTCAACGGATGCAAAAATCTGATGTACCACGAATGAGGGCTGATTTTGCTTTGTTTACGGAATTGACTGGTTGGAGGCCACAAATTCCGTTTATAGAGACCATAAAACGCGTGTTAGACTATTGGAGAGAACAACCTTCTACTTGAGTAAATTTACAATACTAATTAATTTATTTTTAGGACAATTATGGCAAAAAAAGCACTTATAACGGGTATTACTGGACAAGATGGCTCATTTTTGGCTGAATTTCTGTTGACCAAAGGTTACGAAGTTCATGGTATGACCCGAAGAACCTCAACAATGAATTTTGAGCGAATAAAAAACATTATTGATGAGATAGAGCTACATCCTGGAGACTTACTTGATCAACATTCTTTAACCATGATGGTGAAGGAAGTCCAGCCTGATGAAGTTTATAATTTGGCAGCTCAAAGTTTTGTCGAAACCTCTTGGAAACAGCCTGTCCTCACGGGCGAATTTACGGCTATGGGTGTAACAAAAATGTTAGAAGCGGTCCGCTTAAGCAAGCCTGATGCCAAATTCTATCAAGCTAGCAGCAGTGAAATGTTTGGAAAAGTTCAAGAAACCCCCCAAAAAGAGACAACTCCTTTTTATCCACGAAGCCCTTATGGTGTAGCTAAAGTATATGGTCACTGGATTACAGTTAACTATCGAGAATCTTTCGATATGTTTGCCGTATCGGGAATTTTATTTAACCATGAATCTGAGAGACGAGGTTTGGAGTTTGTGACTCGAAAAGTTACCCATGCAGCGGCAAGAATTAAATTAGGCAAACAAGATTTTGTAGAGTTGGGAAATTTAGATTCAAAACGAGATTGGGGCTATGCAAAAGATTACGTGGAAGCAATGTGGCTGATGCTTCAACAGGATAAGCCTGATGACTTCGTGATCGGCACAGGACAAACGTGGTCAGTGGAACATTTGTGCAAAACTGCTTTTGATGTGGTTGGCTTAAATTACAAGGATTATGTCAAAATTAATGATAAGTTTAAACGCCCAGCAGAGGTGGATTTATTAGTAGCAGACCCTTCAAAAGCAAATAAAGTTTTGGGTTGGAAACCAAAGACATCTTTTGAACAAATGATTGAAATCATGGTGAAATCTGATATGGAACGGGAAGCCAATGCCTAAGGCAAAACAACGAGTCGTTGTTATTAGTCCCACCTACAATGAAAAGGGCAATATTGCAAAGTTGTGTACGGTGTTGCTCGATCAAGTGTTTGCTGATTTAAAAACCAATTATGATCCCCATATTTTGATCGTTGATGATTCTTCCCCTGATGGAACCGGTAAAGAAGTTGAGCGATTATCAAAAAAATATAAGAACCTTCACCTTTTGACGAATCCCAAAAAGATGGGCCTTGGCAATGCTTATACCCAGGGGATGAAGTATGCACTCAATACACTAAAAGCAGACATTTTGTTTCAGTTTGATGCTGATTTTCAACATGATCCCACTAGAATCCCTCCTATGCTTGAAAAAATTGCATGTGGGAATGACATTGTTTTGGGGGCACGATATATTCCGGGTGGAAGTATTCCGGATACTTGGGGTTGGCATCGGAAGTTTTTAAGTGTGGTAGGAAACTGGATTATTCGAATTGTGATTACTGATTTCTCAATTCATGATTGGACTACGGGATACCGTGCCATTAAGCGAAAGGTCGTTGAAATGGTGTTGCCAGAGATGAATAGTGAAAATTTTATGGGTTATACATTCCAGATTGGATTTTTGCATAAAGCGGTCAGGAAGAGATTTAAAGTTGCAGAAGTCCCTTTGCGTTTTGTTGATAGAACTTATGGAAAATCAAAATTGGGAGCTGAATACATTAAAAATACTCTGCTTTATATTTTTAAAGTGAGATTACAAGAATTCACTTCAAGTCGATTTTTCAAATTTGGAGCTATTGGAGCTCTTGGGGCAATAATCCAGTTGACTTTGTTTCAAGTTTTGCGACAAGCTATGCCCTTATTTTTGGCCAACCTCATTGCAATTGAGTCGGCAATTGTTTCGAATTTTGTGTGGAATAATTTATGGACTTTTTCTGATAGAAAACTTAAGAAGAATTCGATCCCAAGTAAATTCGTGCAATTCAATCTCGCTTCTGCGGGATCAATTGGAATACAGGAACTAATACTTATTGGAGGCCAATTAACTGTTGGGATTCGTCC
>QKAA01000031.1 GCA_003247275.1 bacterium
GTCGTTTGGATTATTGGTAAAGCCTTAGGTTTAGATATCCTCAATCCTGGTCAAACATTCGTTACCATGTTTAATCCTTAAGGAAAATATAATGAATATCTTTAAAACCGCATACGCCATTGACCCCATTACCAACCCCGTCATCTCTGAGGAACTAGGTGCAAATCCTGATGGTGGAGTTGCCTTAGGTATCATTATAGGTCAACTCTATCGTGCCGCAGTTATGGCCGGCGGCCTCGCCCTCCTCCTCTACATTGCTTGGGGAGGTATTAACTGGATCACCGCCGGTGGCGACAAAAACAAACTTGAAAATGCTAAAAATCAACTCTTAAACGGTGTCATTGGTATGGCCATTTTAGTTGGCTCCTCCGCCATCGCTGCCTTCCTTAGTAATTTATTTGGATTCGACTTGTTAAACCCAAGTTTATAAAACAATATGGCATCACCAACCGACACTCTTTTTACCGTACCAGTTAGAGACAATTTAGTAGGAAGAGCACCCCTTGAATTAGGTGATTATGTCTCCCGCATAGTTGGCGTCTCCCTCACTGTCGCCGCCGTGGCCGCTTTCGCTTTCCTCGTTTTAAGTGGCATTCAATGGATCACAGCCGGTGGTGACAAAAATAAAATCGAAGAAACCAAAAATCGGATTACTGGTTCCATTATTGGTTTAGCTATCGTTGCTGCTGCCTGGGCCATTTTCCTTCTTCTTGATAACTTCTTTGGCATCGGCATTGTCGGCAATGGAGGTTCAACTTCTACAGGGACCTATTCCAACAGTACTCAAGGAACCTGCCTTTATCCTACTTCTCGATGTTGTGACGATATCAACGATAGTAATTGCTTCTGCCAAAACGCAAATTACACGACTGCAACCTACGGCTCATGCAACGCTGGTGGTGGTCAAACCGGAATATTATGCGCCTGTGTCCCCCGTTAACCCCTAAATTTGACAAGAGAAACCCCAGATAAGTACAATAAACATTACAAAGTAATAAAAAACAAAAAAACACCAAAATAAAGGAGAAAATCATGAAAAAACTCGCCCCCCTAGCCAGCACCGTCGGCTTACTCGCAAGTACTGGCACCGCTTTCGCTGCCACCAGCACTCTAACCGTCCCCAAACCCCCCGGATTTCAGATTGAAGACTTAGGCAAACTTATCAGTAACACTGCTGGCGTTGCTCTCATCATCGCTGCCATCCTCGTCTTCGCCTTCCTAGTTATGGGTGGCATCCAATGGATCACTTCCGGTGGTGATAAAGGCAAAACTGAAGAAGCCAGAAATCGCATCACCGCTGCCCTAGTTGGTTTAGCCATCGTCGCTGCTGCTTGGGCTGTCGTTCAACTCGTCTCCACCTTCTTTGGTATCGACATTTTCAATGGCACCAAAACCCTCCCCACCGCTTACTAAAATACACACAATAAAAAACATCAAGCCGGGTTCTACCTGGCTTTTTTGTTTATCCCTCCATAGCCCCCGTCCCTCGTAGTTTTAGTGTAGTGGGATTAGGCGCAGGGGGATGCTAAAATAGCTCTATGCAAAAGCGCTCTATTCAAAAACTCGTTTCTCTATTCTCGCTTCTTACTTCTTTCTTCATACTTCCCACTCCCATCTCCGCCGCTACAACCTGGAATGATCTAGAAACAGCCCCCGGAGATACCATGGCCGACGTTGCCACCATCAAAAGTTTAGAAGGATTATTTTCAAACGTTGTTGGTATCGCCATTTCCCTCGTTGGCCTGGTCACCTTCGCCATGATTATCACTGGCGGAATTAAATATCTCACTTCAGGCGGGGACCCCAAAAACACCGAAGCTGCCCAAGCCACCATCACCCAAGGCATTATTGGCCTGGTTCTGGCTGTCGCCTCCTACTTCATTCTCCAAGCCATTAGCGGTTTTACCGGTATCCCAGACCTCCTTAATTTCTCCGTTGGATTATCTCCAGAATTAACCCAATAAACCCATGCTGATTGCCGCCGCAAATTTAATTGTAACAATGAACAAAGTTTCTTCATTTCTTACCTCACTCCTCCTTCTTCTTGTTTCTTTTTTTCTCTTTTCTGCACCAACCCAAGCCATTAATCTCATCAGTGTAACACCAGAGGTAAAAGCGCAACAATGTAACGAAGTTCCCCCAGCTGAATATGAAGGTCCTCAATATTACGTTGCTGACCCAGAAAATCAATGTGGTCTACCCACGCCAGAAAGACAAAGACTTGAGCTCGAAACATCGAGTGTTGTTTGCTTAGACAATCCAGATTTAATTGCTGAAACGATCAATTTTACAAAAGAAAACACTATTGAAAACAGTCGAATTCTTTCATTTTTCGATAATGTTCTTTCAGGAAATTCAAAAATTGAATTTATCTCCTATGACTCCTTTGGCATAAATAGTGAAAAGCTTTCTGAAATCTCCAAAGAAACCCCATATCTAACTGCTAAATTAACCAAAGCTATCTCTTTGCCTGACTACTTCGATGCTAGTGGTTACGATGCTTTATGCGTATATGAGGGATACTCCAGTCGTAAAGAGTGCGCTCAAAAATTCCAAAGTGAACTACCATCAACTCAAGAAAACATACTTGCCTCCGGAGGCTGGTGGCAATTTTCTACCACCAGACAAGAGCAATTCGAGGCTAAGAAAAAAAGAGCTGAAGAAATTATCGCTTGCACAAATGTTGATCATGACCCCCTTATTCCCTGTGATCAACCCTATGTTGTAACCAGAAAAACTCCCTGGACAACACTTATGAATAAAAATGTAATTACTAGCGTCGACCTAGCAAATAAAATCGCCAGCATGACTTATGAAGATTTTTTAGCTGAAGATCCTGCCATGCAAATGGCAATCCTGTCCCTAAGAGAGTCTCGTGCTTACAGTGCCGTCTACCTAGTAGTAAGAGAAGTCATTACAAACACCACCTTCGTAACAAAAATCACTAATTTTTTTGATTACTTTGATCCCGTTGGACCAACTCTTCCTCCCTCCAGTCCCGAACCAACCTCACCACCCAACCAATCAGTTTTGCCAAACTCCGAAAATATGGTCGTTAAATCAAGCTATATCCCTGGAGTTTTCAAAACCACCGCTCGATCTGAAGAACTCTACAGACTAGTTAATAAGAAGCAAGCAGGAAATGAAGGAGTCGACAACATTAATCAAAATCTCAAAGCAGATCTTGGAGAAATAGACATCAATGATATAGAAACCATGATTGCTGCTAAAATCGCCGCCAGCAACCTAAATTGCTCCAATCAAACTTTCACTTACCAATCTTCAGGCAGTCAAGAAAAATACCCTGCTAAGACAAATCCTTTAAGCATAAATTTTAATTTAGAAATTGATGTAACCCTTCCTTGGAAACAGGCCATTAATCAAAATATTGCGAATGTTTACGAGGCCTACCTCATTGCTCCAACTCAAAAAATTGCCGAACTTATAGCTCAAGATGATAATAGCCCTCTCCCCATGATGGTAAAAAAAGAATATCAACAGTCTGCTCAAGAAGACACCTATATCCCCCATCAACTATCTGACTCCCCACCTGAAGCCCACAACTACACAACTATCCCCACCACAGAGCCTATTCCCTGCGCAGAGGGAGTTGCTGGCCCCTGTTTTCAAACTGTCGAAAAAGAATACGGTATCGAATACAACGCTGTAAACGACAAAAAACTAGAAGGACCATTACCAGGAGGAGAAGCTACAAATTGGCTGCTTTACCTCAAAGGCAAATTTGCTTGGAAGAAAGGCACTCCTGAGCACTATTCTGGGACGTGTTATGCCAACGAAACAGCAGACAAACTCAATTCCAGCCTTCTCACTTCATTAGAAGAGGGGCTTTTTGCCCTAATTGGTCGCGCTGACAATTCCACCAACGGCCAATGTCCTGAAGAACTAACCAAAAACACTTCTCAAACCAGCAGTCTCGGGAACGATGTTTGTGAAATCGCCGAACAATATCAAGTTGATTGTAACGTCCTATTAGCTGTATGGAATATTGAAACTGGAGGAGCGAATGTCTGTGTTCCTGAGTGTTGGCATGATCGATCGCAATGCGAACTAAACTGCCCCGAAAACTATGAGCAATCCTTTAGTAGCTGCAACCAAACTGATAGCTCTCCCAGCGGTCCCCTTGCCCTCAACAAAGAAGCCGCCGATGTTGATCCTAGTCTTAACCGCTGCTTAATTCCTGATGCTCTTGGTCTTGCTGCGCAGGTCCTTGTCGAATTAAAAAACTTTGGTGAGCCCGTAACCTCCGAAGACCTTGAGCCAGCCGGTCGATATCAAGGCTGCAACAACTGCGAGCCCAGCGATCAAACTCAATATCGTTGGGGGGAGGGAGTTTCCTATTGTGACGCAGTTAAATACTACATCGAAAACGGCCAAGAATATCCTGGGACCGTTGATCCATCATTTGATAAATTTGGTTTACAATGCTATCCCCAATAAAAATAGAAATTAAATCCAGACTGAAGTATAATTAACCACAGTTATGAAACGCGCCACTCTCATTATCTCCGCCATCCTTCTTTTACTTTCAGTATCCCCCATCAAAGCTCAAGATAGCCACCAAGATAATGTTAACGATATGGCTCCTGAGGCTGGCGCCAATATTGCCAAATTTAATCTTGATAGTTCCAGCACCTGGTTTTCTGCTGTTGGCTGCAATGTAGCTGCCGCTGGCTGTATTGATGAACAAACGGAAAAACCCATTCTTACCACCAGCGGTGTTGACTTTACCGCAGGCTACATCGCCTCCATCATCAGCGATCCCCCAGTCAGCTCCGCTACGTACGTCGCAGATCTGCTTCAAAATGCCGGGTTCATCAAGCCTGCATATGCCCAAGGAGTCGGCTTTACTGGACTTTCTCCAATTCTTGGTGTTTGGAAAGCCTTCCGAAACATCGCTTACTTCCTCTTTATTATTATCTTCGTAATTATCGGCTTTATGATCATGATCCGAAAAAAGATTAGCAATAACGCCGTTCTCACTATCCAAGAAGCTCTACCCAAAATCATCCTTACACTCATCATGATCACCTTTTCCTATGCCATAGCCGGCCTCCTTATCGACCTCATGTATCTTTCTATCTTCGCCATCACTGGAATCTTCCAACAAACCGGAATTATTTCCAATGCTGACCAAGCTCGAAACATTTTATTTGGCAGAAACATTATCGCCATTGGTTGGAACAACTTCATGGGACCAAATGATGTTGGTGGCGAAGCTTCCCAAGCCATTGGCAAATTAGTAGAAGATGCTGTTGGTGGAGGCAAAATCCTTAAAGGTTTAGCAAATGGACTTGGCTATCTTGTAATTGCTGTAGCAATTTTCATCGCTCTCTTCCGCACTTTGTTTGCTCTCATCACCGCCTACGTCAGCATTATATTGTCCGTTATTTTTGCTCCCATTCGACTTATTATGAACGCACTACCGGGGAACGATGCTTTCGGACCTTGGTTTAAGGGCTTATTTGCCAACATTATCATTTTCCCCACCGTCGCCGTCATGATCTTAATTGGCATTTACCTTGGAGGGGCCCACAATGATGACCAAAATAGTGAAATTCAAATTACAAGCGATAACATTTTACAGGCTGGACAAACAGACGAAGGTTTTGTCCCCCCCTTCATTGCTAACAGAGACTCCTCAGGAGACCCCACCGCTGTGCGCTCCATCATCGGTTTAGGCATTATTCTTCTCCTCCCAGAAGTTGTCAAGCTCGTCAAAGAAGCTCTCCAAGTCAAGGAAACTGACTTTGGCGGCATGTCCACAAAGAACGCTCAAGGAGGCTGGGGACCCGTATATGGTTATGGCATTAAACGGCCGTTTGGCACGCTCAAACAAATGAGAACAGAGGAAGCTGAACGGAGATATGAGTGGGAGCTTCATAATCCAGGCAAATCATACCCGCAATCTGGCAATCAAAAAGCTACCGATGCTCTAGAATTTGGTCGTCGCTTTATCGGCCTACCGCCCCGAAAAGGCCACTAAACTTACATCTAATACTCAGCCGAAAACCCCCAATAACTTACAATT
>QKAA01000045.1 GCA_003247275.1 bacterium
AGCGCTACGAAATGAAGATTCAAATGAATGGAAAGAATGTGCTGGTGTGGTTTTTAATTGCCTTGCTTTTTTTGCCGTTTTTAATGTCGATTTTATCGGGGGGGAATAAGGAAAAGATTAGTTTGTCGACCATGATTAATGATGTTAAATCTGGTCGAGTAGAGAAGATTGTGGTGACAGGATCAGAGTTAACAGTGAGTTATAACGATGGATCGCCGGAAAGAGTGGCAACTAAGGAAGAAACAATCAGTTTGGCAGAATTATTGACCGATTCGGGGGTTAGTTTAGATGCGGTGAACATTGATGTGGAAGATCAAAATAGTGGTCGATTGTGGTCAAGTCTGTTGATTAACGGATTGCCGATTTTATTAATGGTGTTATTTATGGTGATGATTTTTAGACAGGCACGAGGGTCACAGGATGGAATTATGGGATTTGGTCGAAGTAAGGCTAAGGTGTTTTCTAAAGGTAAACAGAGCGTAACGTTTAAGGATGTGGGTGGTGTCCCTGAGGCAAAGAAAGAGTTGGAAGAAGTAGTGGACTTTTTGAAACATCCAGCCAAATATCGAAAATTGGGAGCTCGGACACCTAAAGGAGTGTTGTTGGTGGGACCTTCAGGAACAGGAAAAACGTTGTTGGCTCGAGCAGTGGCTGGTGAGGCAGGAGTACCGTTTTTCTCAATGGCAGGAAGTGAATTTATGGAAATGTTGGTGGGAGTGGGCGCTTCTCGGGTACGAGATTTATTTCAAACAGCTAAAAAGACAGCTCCGGGGATTATCTTTATTGATGAGATTGATGCGATTGGTCGGATGAGAGGGATGGGAACAGCGGGAGGTCATGATGAGAGAGAACAAACTTTGAACCAAATTTTGGTGGAAATGGACGGATTTACCGTTAATGATAATGTGATAGTGCTGGCAGCAACGAACAGAGGGGATTTGTTGGATCCAGCTTTAACTCGACCGGGACGGTTTGATCGACGAGTAACGTTGACCTTGCCTGACTTGGACGAGCGAAAACGAATTTTATCAATTCACGCTAAGAACAAACCATTTAAAAAAGAGGTGGTGTGGGAAACGGTGGCCAAGAGAACGGTAGGATTTTCGGGAGCAGATTTGGAAAATATGCTCAATGAAGCGGCGATTATGGCGGCTCGAGAATCACGCACAGAAATTAATGCGGCGGATATTGAAGAAGCGGCGATGAAAGTGAAGTTGGGGCCAGAGAAGAAGAGATTGCAGAATGATCGAGAGAGAAAAATGACGGCTTATCACGAGGCAGGACATGCAATCATTGCTCACTTTTTACCTCACGTGGATCCAGTGCATCGAGTGAGTATTGTGTCTCGGGGAATGGCTTTAGGGTATACCTTAACTCCACCAGAGCAGGACAAGTATCAACAAACCAAGAGTGAATTTATTGAACAAATTGCGGTGTTAATGGGAGGACGGGTAACAGAGGATGTGGTGTTTGATGAGTTAACAGGGGGAGCATCTAACGATATTGAAAAGGCAACTCGAATTGCGCGAGCCATGGTGGTTGATTATGGTATGAGTCGATTGGGGCCAGTGGCTTTGGGACCACAGTATGATATGGGGGATTGGGGTCGGGCAATGATGGAACCTTCAAGAGTGTCAGATAAAAAACAAGCATTAATCGATGATGTAATCACGGAGATTGTGACGGATGGAGAAAAGTTGGCTCGAAAGATGCTCAAGGACTACCGGAAGGAACTAGACAAAGTAGCAGAGGCATTATTAGATCAAGAATCCTTGGATGCAGATGAGTTTGAAAAGATTGTGGGCCAGCCAAAGAAGAAGCTAACAAATTAAGTTTTTGGCAACAGACAGAAAACTGATAGAATTTATAGGTATGTTAAACGTTAATATGGCCTCGTTTGCAGCGCCAGTGGTAAATCAGCGACGGTTTCGCTATTTGTTGATTGGTTTGTTATTGTTGTCATTTTTGTTGGGGTTGCTGGTGGTTCCGATTGAGAGAAGTAATGCTTTAAATCAATTTAAAACTTGGGATGATGGTTTGTGGTGGGCGGCAATTACCGTGACGGGTGTGGGTTATGGAGATATTGTGCCGGTGACGTTTTGGGGCCGAATGATTGGATTGATATTGGCAGTGTTGGGAGTGTTAGCTTATGGTTTGATCATTGGAATGTTTGCTTCGGCACTGGAATATACAAAAGAAAAGTATTATCGACATCGATTGGAGGAACAGCTGACGGAGATATATGATCGGTTGGGACGAATTGAAAAACATAATAGTTATGTGGCGTCACGGGAATTGGAGGAGGAACAGGGGGAGGCTAAGAAGTCATAATGGCAGAAAGAAGATTAGTACTGATTGATGGTCATGCCCTGTTGTATCGGGCATTTTTTTCATTCCCGCCATCATTAACGTTGCCTGATGGGCAGATGGTGAATGCGGCGTTTGGGTTTACACGGATGTTGTTATCGACAATGGCGGAACTGAAACCAACCTATTTAGCAGTGTCATTTGATGTGGGGAAAACATTTCGACATGAGGAATTTGCTGATTACAAAGCGCATCGAGAAAAAATGCCAGATGAGTTGAAAAGCCAGGAGCCGATTGTGCAGGAAATTCTGCACGATTTGAATGTGCCGGTTTATTCAATGTTAAATTTTGAGGCGGATGACGTGATTGGGACAGTGGCTAAACAAGCAGCACAGGAGGAGGAAGAGGTAAAGGTGCTAATTGTGACGGGAGATAAGGATATTTGGCAGTTGGTGGAGGATAAGATTCATGTGTATGTGCCGGGTGGAGGGAGGAGAGCGTCAGTGGAAGTGGATGAGGCGGCGGTGATCGAGCGGTTAGGAGTGACTCCTGAACAGGTGCCGGATTATAAGGGGTTGGCGGGTGATGGAAGCGACAATATTCCTGGAGTTAAAGGGGTGGGACCTAAAACAGCGGTTAAATTGTTGGAAAAATATGGAACGGTGGAGCAGATGTATGAGCAGATTGAAGCGGATAAGGAGCGGCCAGTGTCGGCAAAAATTTTGGAAAAATTATTGACAGACAAGCAAATGGCTTTAATGAGTAAGGAGTTGGCGACGATTAAAACTGATGTGCCGGTTGACTTTAATATCGAGGCTTGCAGGTTGTCGTCTTATGACAAAACACGAGCCACGGCGACGCTGCTTAAGTATAATTTTAAGAGTTTGGTGGTATCATTACCGATCGATGAGTTTGAACAAGAAATTCAGGAGGCATTGTTTTAGGGGAGGGGTGAGGAGTTAAGAAGTGAATTAGTAAAAATAGTTGAATAGTTAAAGTGAACATTATGAAAAACCAAATACAAATTAAAATTGATATGTCGATTAAGCCGGAGAATTGTGAGGAAAAAGGTTATAAGTGGTGGATTGATCGTTACTATGACCCTGAGGCAGATGAGGAGTGGAATAAAGAATTTATTGAATTGATGGAGGTGAGTGGAGTGTTGGGAGAGGCGGCATCGCAAACAATGGGGTGGGGGTGGTATGGGGTTTATTATCCAAAGGAAGAGAATAAATGAAGGTTGCTTTGGTACATGACTACTTGAATGAATTTGGAGGAGCGGAACGGGTGCTGCGAGTGTTGGCGGAGATGTATCCTGAGGCACCGATTTATACTGCTTTTGCGGTTAAAGGTTCAGCTGCCTATGAGAAGTTTAGTGATAGAAAGATCGTTGAGAGTTGGGTAGCTAAGATTCCGGGTTTTGCTAAAAAATTGCATAGTCCGTTGCGGTTTATGGCACCTTTAATCTGGAAATCATTTGATTTTAGTGGTTTTGATGTGGTGATTTCCTCAAGTTCTTGGTATATGACTAAAGGGATTCAGGTACCCCAGAAGACGCTGCATGTATCATATATTCACACGCCGCCACGGTACTTGTATGGGTATTCAACTTCGGTTCAGTTACAAAAATATCGACTGGTTCGGTGGTATGCCATGGTGGTGAATTACTTTTTACGTCAATATGATTTTGCTAGTGCGCAAAAGGTGGATGTGTTAGTAGCTAATTCTTTGGAAGTACAAGGACGAATTAAGAAATTTTGGCGACGAGAGTCTCAGGTGATTTATCCGCCGGTGGAAATTGTGAAGCATGAAGCAAGAGGTAAGAAGCGGGAAGGGGAAGAGTATTTTCTGACGGGAGGACGATTGGTGGGACCAAAACATTTTGATGTGGCAATTGAAGCAGCCAATCGACTTCATGTAGCTTTATCTGTTTTTGGGCGCGGACCTTATGAAAGTCATTTGCGAAGTATGGCGGGAGAGACGATTACTTTTAGGGGAAAGGTGAATGAACAAGAACTTGCTGATTTATATGCTGGAGCTAAAGGGTTTATTGCTTTAGCTACGGATGAGGATTTTGGCATTACTCCAGTGGAAGCAATGATGTGTGGTACGCCAGTGTTGGCATATAGGGGAGGGGGTTTTGTAGAGTCTGTTGTTGAGGGAGAAACGGGGGAGTTTGTGGATGAATTAACTCCTGAAGCAGTCATGAAGGGAATTAAGAAGATAGAGAGCAGCAACTATAGTAAAGAGAAGATTAAAAAACAGGCGGATAAGTTTTCGAAAGAACGATTTGTGAAGGAAATAGAACAGTTGGTGGAAACTGAGTGGAAGAAGAAACATGCCACTCTCCTACGCTAACCCACTTTGCTAAAGCTTCGTGGGGCAGGAGCTTCGGAAGGGCAAGGAACTAACAAGGGATTTTAATATGCCAGAGTTACCAGAAGTTGAAACAGTAGTACAACAACTCGCAAGTGTTTTGCCGGGGAAAGTGGTAGCGACTGAGGAGTTGATTGATTTGGATATTGTGGGGCGACGCATTGAGCGAATTTATCGAAAACAGAAAATCATTGTGGTGGAGTTAACAGGAGAGGTGGTGTTGTTGGTTCATTTAAAGATGACAGGCCAGTTGATTTACGAAGATAAGAATAAAAAACAAAAAGACCGAGTGGTGGGGGGACATCCAACCAGTGATTGGGTGGGGAGTTTGCCGAGTAAACATACTCGGGCGATTATTTCATTTAAGGATGGGTCGAAATTATTTTTTAATGATCAGCGGAAGTTTGGATGGCTGCGGCTGATGGACAAGAGTGATTGGGAAAAGAAGGTATCGGCATTACCGCCAGATGTGGTTGATGTTGGGTTTACGTTAGCTTATTTAACGAATGTTCTGGCAAAATCGAGTCGGGCGGTTAAGCTAGTAATTCTGGATCAGGCAAAAATGGGAGGAATGGGAAATATTTACGCAAATGATGCGTTAAATATTGCAAAGATACATCCAAAAACCCCTTCAAATCAACTAAAAACTGATGCGGTAAAAAGGTTATATGCGGCGATGATAAGGGTGATCGAAGCGGGGATTTCTGCCGGTGGGGCGAGTTATAGTCACTTTGTGGGGATTGAAGGACAGGGGGGCACATATCAGGATCAGTTTGTGGTGTATGACCGAGAAGGGAAAGCTTGTTTTAATTGCGGAGGAGTGATTAAAAAAATAAGTTTGGGGGGAAGAGGAACGTATTTCTGTCCAAACTGCCAGCTTCAATGATAGAATTTGGCCACTATGCAAGGAAGTAGTTTTTTAAGTGTGGTGTCGTTGTTTTTGTTCGTAGGAGCATTAATTTATCAAATTAAGCCATTAAAACGAACAAAGATTTGGAATTTAACTCTGCAGCAAATCATAATGTTGGTGGTGATTCCGGGAATGTTATTTCCGATGGTGTTTCGATACTTGCAGCGAATTACTGAATTGCCAGTTCGACCGTCTGTTTTTGTGCCGGATAGTTGGCTGGTTAATTTGGTGTTAATGGCATTGTTGTTTACTTATGGGGGAATTGCGATTCATGCGGTGACAAAAGTGTTGTCTGATCTTCAAGGGTCAATGACGAATGAAATGGTGAAGACCAATCGGTATTTTCATATGACGTTTGCGCACAATTTAGCGTTTATGGGAATTGCGTTGGCGTCCTTGGGCTTAGC
>QKAA01000012.1 GCA_003247275.1 bacterium
AGACGCTGTCAGCATCGGACAGATTAGCCTGGATGTCTGTCTCTAATTTTTTTGTGTCCAACTTATAAATTAGCTGGCGTTTAAATTTGTTTAATTCGGGAATGATAAATTCAGGACAATCGCCAGTGGGAAGCTGCTGACAAGAGACTTGGCTAACCCTCAGTAATGGCCCAAAAAAGAGAAAGATAAGGCCGAGGCTGTAGAGAATAACGATCCCCCACCATAGTTGACTGGCTTTGGTTTGGCGATTGGTAGGAAAGAGAAGATGAATTTTATGTTTTAGTCTTCGACTGAGTCGATCTTTAGTGCTGCGCATGTTATTTTTACTGATTTGCGACTACTTGATTGACTAAATCGACCAATTTTGCCACAGCTTGCTGACTTTCTAATTGTTTTTGGTCGAGTGCATTTAGTTTAAATTGATGGTGGCGTTTATCTATAGTTTCAATGGCTTCTAAAAGTTTATTTTCCGTGAGCTGATCTTGTTCAATGGTGATGGCAGCGTCTACATCTGAAAGTGATCGAGCATTTTTGTATTGTTCGTTTTCGGATGTATTGGGCAGCGGAACAAAAATCGCCGGAACGCCGATCGCGGCAATTTCGGCGACAGTGTTGGCTCCAGCTCGACCAATAACCAGATGGGAGTGATGGAGAATCCAGGAAATATCGAAGGGGCTAAACCACTTTTTAACAATAATTTCTTGAGGTAGTTGTTCTTGTGATAGAGAAACATTTCCCAGTTGAATAATGAGCTGATATTTTTCTATGAGTTTTGAAATGAGGGGCAGAAGTGCCTTAATGATAACTTTTGAGCCTTGATTGCCACCGGTAATAAACAGAATGGGTTTATCAGTAGTGCACTCAAACGATGGTTTTTCGGGAGGATGCCAAATTTCGCTGCGGAGGAGATTGCCGGTTACTTGAGCATGAGAATGGGGTTTGTTGGTGTTTTTATTTGGATAGGAATAGGCAGTAGCGGTTACCAGTTTGGAAATTAATTTGTTTGCTAAGCCGAATGACCTGGTTTGCTCATGTTGAATACAGGGAATGTGTAGTTGGTAACTGGCAATAGCTAAGGGCACAGAAACATAACCACCAAAGACGATGACAATATCAGGCTTTATAGAACGAATGAGTTGGCGACAGCGCCAGATAGAAACAATGATTAGGGGGAGACGGAGGAGAGAAAATAGAGGACGATAGCGGTCATATTTAACAGTGGGAATTTGATGGTAAGGGATAGAAAGTTTATTAAATTCGGTGGCTTCAACTGAGTCATTTGATAGGGCTCCAATAACTTCGACCTGATTTCCTTCTTTCGCGGTAACAAATTGGCTGAGGGCATAGGCTGGAGTGAGGTGACCACCACTTAATAGGTATTTCATACATTTATTTTACCTTGCGATACCTAGTAGCATTCAAGAGCAAACCAATGCCTACCATCATGGTGACCAGAGCTGAACCACCATAGGAAATGAGGGGCAGTGGAATACCGGTTAAGGGGACGAGCCCAACCATGGCCATGAGGTTTAACACCACTTGAACCGTAAACCAGACAGTAACTCCAACGGCGATGTTTGCGATAAAAGGATCCTTAATCATTTTGGCATGTTCAAAACCACGAATAACAATAATGGTTAAGACGGTAATGAGAAGAAAGGTGCCAACGAAACCAAATTCTTCTCCAACAACGGCAAAAATTGAATCTGTTGATGATTCGGGTAAATATTGAAATTTCTGTCTTGATCGACCCAAACCTGTACCAAATAAGCCGCCCGAGCCTAAGGAAATGAGCACTTGCCGGGCGTGATACGAAACACCTAGTGGATCATGATCAGGATTAAAAAAGGTTTTGACCCGATTCATACGATAGGGAGAAGCGATAATTAAACCCATAATTCCAACCAAGCCTATACCGGCAAGTTTGGCAATTTTTTTGAACGGAACACCGGATAAAAAATACATGATGGCAGCAATTGAACCAATAACAAGGGTGGTGCCAAGATCGGGCTCCATCATAATCAAGCCAATAATGCTAGCGATGAGAACAAAAAAGGATCGGGCAGGGCGTTGTTTAGAAAACCATGAAGATAAATAAATGATTGAGGCGAGTTTAGCGTATTCTGACGGTTGAAAACGAACGAACCCAAGATCTAGCCACCGACGGGCACCCTGAACTTTGCTACCAATACCTGGAATCAGAACAATAATCAGAAAAAAGATGGCCGACAGAATCAAGGGAAGAGCAAGGGGCTTTAATTTTTTGAGGGGGAAATAGGTAGCAATAATGGCGCCGATTAGACCGACCAAAGCATATTGGCTTTGGTTGCGGATAAAGTACCACTGGTCCCCTATTTCGTGGTAGGCCTCAACCAGGGAAGCTTCAAACACCATTAAAACGCCAAAAAGAATCAGGACGATGACCAGAAAAATAATGACAAGGTCAGGTTTTTCTAGTTGGGATTTATTTTTGTGACGTCTTAGTCGAGGTGATGAGTGCATTGGTTAAATTGTTCTCCCCGATCAAATTCGTTAACAAACATGCCAAATGAGGCAAAACCTGGGCTCAATAGGACGATATCGCCTGACTCAGCTAATGAAACTGCCTGATTAAAAGCGTCAGTCAAATTGGAAAATTCACCGACAATTTTATCTTGATTGAGTAGAGGCTTGAGCTTATCGGTGCCTGAACCCTTTAACAAAATAACTTTTTTAGAATAGTGATTGATGCTATCGGCCAGTAGCTCTAAGGGTAAGCCCTTATCAGAGCCGCCAACAATATGAATCGGCGGAACCTTCATGCTTTTTAGAGCCACATTAACCGCTTCAGGAGTGGTGGCGGTAGTGTCGTTGATATAGGAGACTCCCTGATGAATCGAGACTGTTTCTAGGCGATACGGAACTCCCTCGAATTGGTTGAGGACATCAACGACTTGATCTGGATGCACATCAAATGCTTCAGCCACTTTGATGGCAGCGGCGGCATTAGCACGGTTATGTTCACCAGGAATTTTGAGATGAAGTGTTTCGGGAAGGTCGTTTTTGGAAAACCACTTTATTTGGCTGACAGCGGTTTCTGCCCATTGTTTACATTCTGGTTGATCTTGATTAAGAATGGCAACATCTTCTGGTTGTTGATTGACAATAATGGCTTGTTTATCTTGATAATAATCGGCTAGGGTTTGGTAGCGATTGAGATGATCGGGGAAAAGATTGGTAACCACAGCAATATGGGGAGAAAGATTAGCATGCTTAAACCCTTGCAGTTGCCAGGAGGATAATTCCAAGACCACGATGGTTTGCTGGGGATCATCGATTTTACTCAATAATTCTAAGTCGGATACACCCAATATGTTGCCTCCCAGGAGCACTTTTTTATCGGTGAGTAAAGATGAGAGGAGATGATGGATCATCATGGTGGTGGTGGTTTTACCGCGAGTACCGGTAATGCCGACGATGGTAGCCTCAGAAAGTGAAGCAAAGAGGGAAGAGCGCATTAGGACGGGCTTATTAAGATTTCTGGCGATTTCTAAAAGTGGATGATTGTCGGGAACTGAAGGGTTTTTGATAATGAAATCAGTGTCTTCTATGTCTGATTGCAGATGTTCCCCCAAGTGAAAAGTAATGGGGAGGTTTTTTAAGGCTTCGAGGGCTGAGGTTAATTCTGTCTCAGTTTTTTGATCGGTGACGGTGACCTTAGCTCCAACTTGATGAAAAAAGCGGACATCACCAATACCACCGCCCAGCAAACCTAAACCAAAAATGAGCACTTTTTTGTTGGCAAATTGTTGTCGAGCTCGATCTAGAGGTAGATTCATAGCGGTTCTTATAAGGTTGAAAGCCACAGGCCGAACAGGGCCATAATAATTGAGGCCAGCCAAGTACGGAAAACGATCTTGGGTTCTGGCCAACCGCTTTTTTGAAGCCACAAGTGAAGTGGAGCGACAGGAATAATTTTTTTCTTGAAGATTTTTTTGGAGCTTAGTTGGATAAAGGAAGAAAGCAGCTCAAAGACAAAGACGCCACCAACGATGGCGACGGCAATGATTTTGCCCAAAAGAAGTCCCATGACGGCGATAGTGGCGCCAAAGGAAAGAGCCCCAACGTCACCTAAGAAAATACGAGCTGGGTAAATATTGAAATAGAGGAAAGCAATTAAGGCTCCTAACCAAAGAGAAATGAAAATGGATAAGGGAGTATCTAAGATCGAAGCAGAGAGGAACCAGAGGGCAAATAAGGTAATCATTAAGACACCACTGGATAAGCCATCCAGCCCATCAGTGATATTGACGGCGTTGGCAAAGGCAACAATGGTAAAGGCAGCAAAAGGAACAAACCAGAAGCCCAAATCGATCACGCCAATGACGGGAACGTTAATAATACTTAAGCCAATGGTGTAATAAAGTAGGGAGCCGACGATAAGACCTAAAACCATCTGAATAATGATTTTGTGACGCATACGTAAACCAAAGAAATGACTCTTTTTAACACCAAAGGTTTTTTTAATGTCGTCGTAAATGCCTAACATGCCGAAGGATAAAAAGGTAAAGAAGAGGACGTTTAATTCAGCATTGAGAGGATGATTAGAGGTGACGGTCAGACCAAATAGGGAAAGCAAGGGAAAAATGAGGCTGAACATGAGGGCAACCATAATAATGATCAATAATCCCCCACCAAGTGGCGTTCCGCCTTTATGTTTGTGGAACATGTTAAAAACGGGAGTTAACTTGCCAAAGGCATCAATGGTTTTTTCTTGCGATAAACGCCTAAATTTCACTTTATAAAGTAAATTAATAAAGGGAACAATCGCAGCAGCAGTTAAGAAAAACGATGCTAATAATAAACCTAAAAGTAATGTCATGTTATAAACGACCCATTAATTTTGGCACAAATACTACTAGCCCAACAATAATGCTTATAATGGAAGCAAACAGAACAGCGGCGGCGGCCACATCTTTGGCAATTTTAGCCAGGGGATGACGTTCACTGGTGACTAAATCAATAGTGGCTTCGATGGAAGTGTTGATCAATTCTGCAACAATAACTACAGCGATCGTTAAGGCAAGAATAGCCCATTCAACAGGGGAAATTTGAAAGAAGAAGCCTGCGATGATAGCGGCAATGATAAAGAGCAAATGGATGCGTAAATTCGGTTGAGTAACAAAGGCAGTTTTGAGACCTTCAAAAGCGTACTTGAATGAGATGACATGATGGCGGCGCATAGTTTTTCTCCCTCTTCTCTTACTGTATACAATTAGCAGCGCTCAATGATAGCCCCTAATTCCGTCAAGCGTCTGTCGAAATCTTCATAGCCACGATCAATTTGTTCAATGTTATGGATGGTTGATTCACCTTTGGCGGCAAGTGAGGCTAGTACCAGTGTGGCACCGTGTCGTAAGTCGCGACAGGTAAATTCTCCGGAAACTAACTCCGATGGCCCCGTAAAGCGAGCAGCATGATGGTGAGGTGGAGCTGATTCAGCATAATTAAAGTTGTAGGTTGTATCAGGATTTTTTACATCTGGAGTGAATAGTTCAATTGAGGCCCCCATTTGAGATAAGTGTTCAATGTAATGAAAACGAGAAGGGTAAACTGTTTCATGAATAACTGATGTTTCGGGTAAAAGAGCGGCTAGGACTGCCCAGAGAGGCTGCCAGTCGGTCATAAATCCGGGGTAGGGAGCGGTTTCAATATCGGTGGCCTGAAGTTTGCCTTGGTAATAAAAACGAACGCCATAATTACCGACTTCATAACCACCACCTGCTTCAACAAATTTATCTAAGAAAGCAGTTAAAAATTGAGCTTGAGCGTTTTCGACTATAATATCCCCTTTAGTGATGAGAGCGGCAAGCGCATAGGAAACAGCTTCGTTACGATCAGGCATAATTTGATGAATGGCACCATGAAGCTTGTCAACACCTTCGATTTCGATGATGCGATTATGTCGGCGTCTAATTCGGGCACCAGCGTTATTTAAAAAGGCAATTAAATCATC
>QKAA01000022.1 GCA_003247275.1 bacterium
CTCATTTTAATTAACTGGGGTGGTGGGAATTTTGTAATAATTAAACATTTGCTTGGCGATATTAAACCATAAAGGAGCGGCCGTTTCTGAGGCCCACTGGGAGGTTTGAGGTTCACGCAATTTAACTAACATGACAAATTTAGGGTTACTAGCGGGAGCAAAACCAACAAACGAGGCCATGGTTTTTTCGGCATCGTAATGGCCAGAAATAGGAATTTGAGCCGTGCCGGTTTTGCCCGCAATTTGCAAGGCTTGGGGAACAGCCCATTTAGCGTCGCCGTGTTGGGCACTTTGAAGCATCATTTGAGTCATTATTTTGGCAGTTTCAGGAGTAACTACTTGTCGGACCACTTTGGGAGGAATTTCTACAGTATCGCCATTATCAACAACGGCGGAAACGACGTGAGGTTCCATTAATTTGCCTTGATTAGCCAAAGCAGCAACAGCCATGGTCATTTGCAAGGAGTTAACAGCTAGACCCTGGCCAAAAGAGGCGGTGGCCACATCGATTTCGCCCCATTTGGAGCGCAGGTTTGGAGAGGTCTCCCCTTCTAAGTCAATATTGGTTTTTTGGCCAAAGCCGAAATCTTTAATATATTGAATCAGCTTATCTTCACCCAATTTGCGAGCCACAAAAACCATACCAGTGTTGTCGGATCGCTCCAGCACCTCGGTCATGGTTTCACCGGGGTTATATTCATTGTTCCAGGTTTTAATGGAATAGATACCAATATCGACGGGGCCAGCGCATTCCTGATTACAGGTGGTGTCGGGGGTAACCAGTTTTTCATTGATGGCCGAGGCCATGACCACTGTTTTAAAAGTACTCCCCGGCTCGTAAGAATCGGAAATGGCGGGGTTTTTGTAGGTTTCGGTGTCATAGAGTTGATGATTATCGGGATCAAATGAAGGGAATGAGGCAAGAGCTAAGATGCCGCCAGTGTGAGGATCAACCACAATCACTTCACCGCTGACAGCTTGATACCGTTCCATACCTTGGCGTAATTCTCGCTCAATTAAAAATTGCAAACCTCGATCAATATAGGTAATTAAATCGCGACCATCACGACTTTCGATACCTTCGTATTCACCGGTAACAATAGGTTTACCTAAGGCATCTTTTTCTTGACGAATTAAACCGGCTCTGCCAGTTAATTCAAAGTTATATCTGCCCTCTAAGCCAAAATACCCTTTAGGTCGACCGGAACCATCGGAACCGACAAAGCCTAAAATTTGAGCTGCCATGGAGGCTTCGGGATATTGTCTGATTTGATATTCATCAAAGCCGATACCATTAATATTAAAACTTTGGATGGTTTGTTTGGCGGTCTCTAAGGTATTTTTGCTTAAAGGAATCCAGGAGCTAGCTTTTTCGGTTAATTTGGCGGCAATGGTGGCAACCATATCACTAGTTAGTTTTTCTGACAGCTCGGCTGAAGGGGTTGCGCCGATGTCTTCGGGAGTAGGAGCAAGCAGGGGCCCGAGGGCGTTGGCAATGGTGGTGGGTTGCTCCTCAATATCGGGCATATAGGCAAAAACGGTATAGGCAGCTTGGTTATTAGCTAGTGGAAAGCCGTCGGAAGCTAAAATGCGACCGCGGCTGGCGGGAATTTCGACAGTCGATTGATGTTGCGTATCGGCAATAGCCTGAAGCGAGGGGTCAGAAAGAATTTGCCAATAGAAAAGTCTGGCGATAATAATAAACAAAACAATCAAAAAGGAAATTTGAACAGCTTTGATGCGATTTTGATGCATGAAACTAGACTACACTAGAATTATTTATTCAGCTAGTGTATCAAGATAAGCTACGGATTGGGCAGGAGCAATGGTGATGACGTCGGATGGCTCTTGGTAGCCTAATTCGTCGGCTTTCATAGATAAATCAGCAAGAGAGGTGGAGTTTAAAAGTTGTTGTTCTAATTGAGTGATTTCGGTCTTTAACTGACTCTCTTGTTTGGCTAAGGTGTCAATTTCTAAGCCATCTTGGGCGACGCGAGCAGACATAAACACATTAAGAATCATTAAACCAACGGCGCAGAGGATTAATCCGTAAGCAAAGTGAGTTATTTTAGTCATTGGTTGTGTTGTTTTTGGTTGGTTCATTTGAGCCTTTCAAGGTATCGTAATTTGGCGCTCCTGGATCGGGTATTGTGAGTTAGCTCACTGTTTCCAGGTACTAAGGGTTGAGGTTTTGGAGCAATTGCTTGCCCTGACTCAACAAATTCTAAAAAGGTGCGTTTAACAATTCTGTCTTCACCCTCGTGAAAACTAATGACAGCTAATCTGCCTCCGGGTTTTAATAAACTAAATGCGTCTTTCAATGTTGGTTTAATAATTTTTAACTCTTGGTTGACGGCAATTCTGATGGCTTGGAAGGTTTTGGTAGCGGGATGAATTTTGCCACGTTTGTTGCCGTAGACTTTGCTAACGATTTCAGCCAGTTGGGTGGTGGTGGAAACTGGCCTGGCCATAACAATGGCTTTAGCGATTTGTCGGGCTTTCATTTCTTGAGAGTTAGTGATGAGTAACTCGAATAATTCATCTTCAGACATGGTGTTGACAATATCAGCAGCAGTTTGGGAAGCTGATTGATTCATTCTCATGTCTAGAGGAGCCTTAAAATTAAAGCTGAAACCTCTCTCGGGTGTATCTAATTGAAAGCTAGAAACACCTAAATCAAAGAGAATTCCGTCAACTTGATCAAAGCCTAAAGTAGCGGCTTTGGTGGCGATAGTAATGAAATTTGCATTGACTATCTGCAAGTTGCGATTATTCGAAAACCGTTTGCTGACTTTCTCAATGGCTTGGCTATCTTGATCAAAACCTAAGACAGATGCGCCTGATTCTAGCAACAAAGCTGTGTGTCCGCCTCCACCGAGAGTGGCATCGATATATTTTTGATGAGGCTCGGGCTTTAGGACTTGGATGACTTCGTCGGCTAGTACGGGAATATGAATTGTGTTTTGCGTTGTCTCATTCATGTTTTTTGTTTTTAAGCTATTGTTAATGATTCAGCGATTGCTTCAGCGTTGGCTTCAAGCTCGGCAAAGTAGTTGTGATAGGTTTTTTGATCCCAGATTTCGATTCGATCAATTGAGCCGACTATGACGGCACTTGTACTCAGGTGGGCCTGATCTCGAAGATATTCTGGAATAAGGATCCTGCCTTGACCATCGAGATTCACCTGAATAGCGGTGTTACTTACATATCGAGCCCAATCGCGATGTTTTTTTTGAGTCAGGCTGCCTTTAGTGGTGGTTTGAAGTAATTGTTGCCAATTATGTTCATCAAACAGAAATAAGCAGCCATCGAGTCCTCGGGTAATGATTGCTGAATCGCCAAGTTTGGTGCGAAAGGTTACCGGAATAGATAAACGACCTTTTTGTTCAAGTGCGTGATAGAAACGTCCAATATAGGGCGTTTCTCCTGTCCGGTTCATGTTTGTGGGCCTCGATTCTTATTTTATATAAGCTTTTTTACCACTTTTTACCACTCTCTATAGTTAACAATAGAAGGGGTATAGCTGTCAACAGTCAATTTAGTCATGAAAACACAAAAAAGGGCGCTGCTATTTGCAGGCCCTTTTAGAGAAAAAGTATTTCTATATTATAGGTTATTTAACCACGATATACGCTTGGGCAAGTGGAACGGCGGCGGAGACGGTTCTATCGGTTAAAGTTGAGTCGGCTTCGGTCCAGGAGGTGCCGTCAAAGGTATAGAGTTTGGCATCGGCATCAGCTTCGGACAAACGGATCTCAACGTTGCCAGTCAGTTCAGGCATAACCCCAACACCGCGAACGAGGTAGGGGCCAGCTAAGACTTCACCTTTGATTGGAGCCGGAAGCCCAGGACTTTGCATGACCACGATTTTAGGAGTTCGATACGGCTCATCTAAGACGAGTTTGAATTTTAAGTCGGTGGTAGCTAGCTCAGAATAGCGAGGTTGGGTATCATCGTAGCGCCAAGGTACTTGAAGACTATATGTTTCATCGCCACCTGAAAAAGTTAAGGTGAGGCTGCCGCCAACAACATCATCATGATAAGTGATGTGGCCGCCAGATGACTTTGAACCCATAAATAGTTTGTAGACTCCGGGAATGTCATCAATAGCAAACGATTTTAAGACCGCGTCTTGGACACCTTTATTGCGATCGTATTCTAAGAGTACTTCGACATCGCTGGCTTGTTTAGGGAGCGTTTGAACGGTTAGTTGCAGCTCATTTCGGGCGGTAATTGGCTCTAAGATGACGTAGGGACGATCTTTGATATCAATCAGGTTGACTTTGGGTCTGATGGTGGGAGCGGGAGTAGCTGAATTAGCTTGGTCATTTGAGGCCGAGCGAAGCTGACGGGTGGCAAAGAAAGCGATAACTGCCACTAAAATGACACCTGCCGCAACAAAGATAACTTTTTTTGACATAAGAAACTACTCCGTGCTATTTTTTTCGATTAATTAGTCGCGCTCAACTTTGATGGTGCAGTCGGAAATAAGGGCAGCGACAGCGCCAACGGCGGCCAAAACTGGAGCTAAAACCACGCCAACTACGCCAGCGGTAAGCGGCAATGACAAAATAGTATTCTTGTCTTTATCAAGAATAGTAATTTTTCTGACGTTCCCCTCTTTAATCAAGGCTTTGACTTTGCCTATCAATTCTTCACCTTTAACTTGAAAGGTTTCGGCGGTTTTGGCCGTTTTCTTTGTGGTTTTTTTCTTGGTGGAAGTTGCCTTTTTTGCTGGCATGTTATTTATCTCCATTTATTTGTTGATAGATATAGCTTATCAAATTATCAGCATTAATTCTTTCTTGAGAAGCAGTGTCTCGATTGCGGACAGTAACGGTATTGTCCTCGAGGGTTTGATAGTCAACGGTAACGCAATAGGGGGTACCGATTTCGTCTTGATAGTAATAGCGTTTGCCGATATTGCCCCGATCATCCCAGGTTACTGGGAGAGTTTGAGAAACTAATGAGAAAACCTCTTTCGCTTTTCCGACAATCTCGGGTTTATTTTTGACCAGAGGGAAAATAGCCGCTTTGTAGGGAGCAAGGTGAGGAGGTAATTTTAAGGTAATTTTGTTTTGTTCCACATCTTGCTGATATGACTGGGTTAACAGAGCTAACATGAGGCGATTAAGTCCTAAAGCTGGCTCGATGACGTGTGGGACGATTTTTTTACCGGTAGCAGAATCGGTCCAGTCTAGTTTTTGACCTGAGTGTTTGGCGTGGGCGGAAAGATCATAATCAGTTCGGTAAGCTATCCCCCACAATTCTTTTTTACCAAAAGGAAATTCATAGTCTAAATCATAGGTTTCTTTTGAATAGTGAGATCGTTCTTTGTCGGTATGTTGACGCCAAGATAGTTTTTCAGGTGAGAGACCAATGATGTCGACAGCAAAGTGCCACATAGCTTGTTTCCACTCTTCAAATAGGCTTTGCCAATCGGTAGTTTCGGGATCAAAGAAATATTCGATTTCGGCTGCTTCAAATTCAAAGGTGCGGAAAACAAATTGACCTTGAGTAATTTCGTTTCTAAAGGCCTTACCCATCTGACCAATACCAAATGGCAAACTAACTCTGGTTGAGTCGATCACTTGTTTAAAGTTACTGAAAATACCTTGAGCGGTTTCCCCGCGCAAATAAGCAATTGATTTTTTACCAACGACTGTGCCGAGCGAGGTCTCAAAGAGTAAATTAAATGATTGCGGTTTTGTAACCTCATTGCCGGCTGGACTTTTAATGTTGTTATCTTTAATAAAAGCAGCCATCTCTTCAATCTGCATGTCTTCGACAACAAGATCAGTTCGGTTTTGTTGATTGAGCCAGGCCTCAATCAGGTGATCAGCTCTGAATCGCTCGTGGGTTTTTTTATCTTCAACCAGAGGGTCAGAAAAAGAACTGACATGACCAGAGGCAACCCAGGTTTCGGGGTGAAGGATAATTTGAGAATCAATCCCAACCATATCAGGGCGTTGATGAATGAAGGT
>QKAA01000052.1 GCA_003247275.1 bacterium
GAGGAGCGCGACTTCCCCGTGGCGCGGCTGCTGCCCTTGGCCAGCCAGCGCTCTCTGGGGCACAGCGTGGAGTTCCGGGGTTTTTTGTTTACTGCTATCTGACTTTTCTTTTTTAAGAGCTTTTAGTTCAATTTCTATTTGGGTGATTTGGCGGTCAATTTGATCAAGAGAATGAGGTTTTGATTCGGCTTCGATTTTTAAGCCCGAGGCAGCTTCGTCAATCAGATCAATGGCCTTGTCGGGCAAGAAACGGTCGGAGATATATCTATCGGATAATTCGGCGGCGGTAACGAGTGCATCATCATGAATACTGATACCGTGGTGAACTTCATATTTTTCTTTAAGGCCTCGAAGAATAGAAATCGTATCGGAAACTGATGGAGGCTCGACCATGACTGGTTGGAACCGTCGTTCTAGAGCGGCATCTTTTTCAATAAATTGGCGATACTCGTTAATAGTGGTGGCGCCAATAATACGCAGCGTGCCTCTGGCTAATCCCGGTTTTAACATATTGGAAGCGTCGACAGCTCCTTCGGCAGCACCAGCTCCAACAACGGTATGCAGTTCATCAATAAAGATAATGACTTGACCCTCTTTTTTTTGAACTTCGTTGGTGACGGCTTTAAAACGCTCCTCAAATTCACCTCGGTACTTGGCACCTGCGAGGAGTGAGGACATTTCTAGTGATAAAAGTTGTTTGTTTTTGAGCGACGATGGCACATCGCCATTGACGATGCGTTGAGCTAAGCCTTCAATAATGGCGGTTTTACCGACACCAGGTTCACCGATCAGTACAGGATTGTTTTTGGTACGGCGAGACAACACTTGCATGACGCGCCTGATTTCATCATCCCTGCCAATGACAGGATCAAGTTTGCCATCTTTGGCAAGCTGGGTGAAATTAGTAGTGTATTTTTCTAATGCACTGGTTTGATTGGGTTCCATAATTGACCTTTTTTAACTTCTTAAAGCAGCAATACGTTGTTCAATGGGCGGGTGCGTATTGAAAAGGTTAGCAAACCAACCAATTGAGTCGTGTCGATTTTTAAGGGGGTTACTAATATATAAGTGAGCTGTGGCTTTGTTGGCAGCTTCGAGTGGTTCTTTATCACTACTAATTTTTTCTAAGGCTTTGGCTAAGCCTTCGGGATAGCGGGTTAATTGGGCGCCGGAGGCATCAGCTAAAAATTCTCGTTTGCGGGAAATGGCTAATTTGATGAGGTTTGCGATGATGGGTGAAAGAACGATTAGAACGAGACCAATGGCAGCAAAGATGGCTCCTGATTGAGAATCTCGATTATTGTTTTTACGATTACCACCATAAAGAGATGAGCGCATAAGCCAATCAGCCAGTAAAGTGATGCTACCAACTAAGATGGCGACAAGAGACATGAGGCGGATGTCGTAATTTCTAATATGAGACAGTTCGTGAGCAATAACCCCTTCAAGCTCGGTGCGGTCTAAGCGGCTAACTAAGCCGGTGGTGGCACAAACAACAGCGTGTTTAGGGTCTCGGCCAGTGGCAAAGGCATTCATGGCCGTGTCTTCAATAACGTAGAGTTTGGGCATGGGGATTTGAGCGGCCATACTTAAGTTTTCAGTGACGGTATAGAGGTCAAAAAACTCATCGCGACTGGCGAGTTTGGCACCAGAGAGGCTTAAAATCATTTTGTCGGAATAGTAGTAGCTAATTAGGCCACTAAAACCGGAAACAATTAAAGCTAAGCCAATTAAGCTAGGAGAATAATCAAACACTCTAGTAACCACATAACCTAGGGTAACGACAAATAGGATAAAGACAGCAATGACGATAACGCTGGCTTGCTTGTTTTGATCAACCTGCTCATAAATATTACGCATACATCTCCTCTTCTTAAGAGTTAGATTAACACCTAATATAGCAGTCTGTCAATAAGAGTGCTAATTTATTGATAGATGAGCTAAAGCTTAACTTCGACGTCTTTAGTTTCAGCTTCTGAAACGGTGATATGTTCGCCGGTGGTGGGGGTTTCAAGACCGGGTTGGCGTTTAAAACCAAAGGAGGAGGCGACCATGTTGCTAGGGAAAACGACCAGTTTGGTATTAAAGTCTGCAGTCAGATCAATCAGAGTACGTCTGGCGTAGACCAACTTATCAGCGGTATCACGAAGTTCGTTCATTAATTTGGTAACGACATCGCTTCCTTTAATTTCTGGATTGCTTTCTAAAATGGCAGTCATTTGGGGAATAATCGAATTAATTTGTTCGGTGGCAGCGTTTAATTTAGTGGTATCTTTGATGGCCGTCATGACACTTTCACGGGCTTTAGTAAGAGAATCAATAATCCCCTTCTCGTGTTTTAAATAGCCTTTAGTTGATTCAACTAAATTGGGAATTAAATTGGCTTGGCGTTTAAGTTGGTTGCCAATTTCTTGATAAGAAGCTTGAATTCGAGTCAAGGTGGTTTGAAGTTGGTTATAAACACTAATTACATATAAACCGATTAAAACAATCACAATTCCGATAACAATTAATGGCATAGATATACCCTCACTAATTTGTGTAGGCTTATGATAGCAGATCAAGCAACATTGTTTTTGCTTTCCTGATTGACGCTTGGGGTCCTTTTCTTGTAAAATTCATGAGTGAATTTGGGGTGGTAGCTCAGCTTGGTTAGAGCGCGGCCCTGTCAAGGCCGAGGTCGCGGGTTCGAGCCCCGTCCATCCCGCACCAAATTTATCTACTAAATTTTCCTTTTTGAATTTTTGTCAGGTTATGGTTATGCTAGAGAATGTCGCTATCGCTATTGATCGCTTAATTCTATGAAAAAATCAGAAAAGAAATCACCACCTATTCTTCCCTTCTGCCTTACGTTATTGATTGGTTTTTTATTATCTGCTGGTTTGGGGGTTTTTACCTTACTGACCTACAAAAGTTTTCCTTGGCAACTGATTGATGTTTTCTGGCAAAACTTGGTTAGCTTTATTCAGACACCAGAGCGAACAAGCTTCTTTATGGTAATAACTAACTTCGGTTATTACGGAACCTTGTTTATTTGGTTGCTGATTGCGGGAGTGTTGTTAGTTAGAAAAGATACCTCTTTATTTATCTTGTCTTTGTTATTGTCGGTTGGTGGTTACAATTTGGGATATGGGCTAAAGCTACTTATTTCTCGACCTCGTCCAGAATTGGGCTTAATTCAAGAAACATTCCATAGTTTTCCCTCGCTTCACGCCATGACAGCGACAATCCTCTACTTTACTTTGGCCTATATGATGTATCACTTTACCCGTCGCTTTTGGTTGTCTTACCTGGTGTTTATTATTTCTTTCTTGTTGATCATGCTGATTAGCTTTAGCCGGATTTATTTGGGAGTACATTATTTCTCGGATATTTTTGGCGGATTTACTTTTGGCCTTGCATGGATGTTTTTAGTTTTTGGAGTGGAAAAAGTCATTTTCCTCAGGTTGAAAAAAGACTAATAGATCGGGTTTTGGAATTCATAGTTGCAGTGCTATTTTCTATTCTGGTATAACAAAAGTGCCTAAGTATAGCTAATAACTGCCTAAGAAAAGGAGATTTTTATGGCTCAAGACAAGTCATGGTTGCAACGATTCAGGGAAAGTGAATCGAGCACGAGTGTTATTTTCGGAGCGATTGTAGTCATCGTAGTGGGAATTTTGCTGTTTAATTATTCTCGATCAAACAATTCAGAAATATCTGAAGAGGGTATGACCGAAACCACGACAGTGATGTCAGATACTGGTTATGAATTGCCAGCGACTCATACAGTGGAGCTCGGTGAAACCTTATGGTCGATCTCAAAAATGTATTACGGCACTGGTTTTAATTGGGTAGATATTGTCGAAGCCAACCAATTAGCTTCAAGTGATGATATTGAAGTGGGCCAAACTTTAACTATTCCAGTGGTGACATCAGAGGAAACAATGGCTGAGGAGACCACAGAGCCAACAGAAACGGCTACTGTTAGTGTGGATCAAATGGCGCCAGCTGATGAAGTTGTGATGAATGATTCAACCTCAGAGTCAGCTCCTGCTGAAACAACCACAACTATCTCAGGGAATTCGTACACTGTTGTTGCTGGTGATAGTTTATGGAAAATTGCTCAAGCTAAATACAACGATGGTTACGCTTGGACCAAAGTTTATGAAGAAAATAAGGGTTCAATCATAGATCCGGATTTAATTTATCCAGGTCAAGTTTTAACCCTTCCTCAATAAAGAGGTTTTAACTATAATCTCTGTTAGTTTGAATAGAGATTAGCGGGTGTAGTTCACTGGTAGAATGATTCCTTCCCAAGGAATAGAAGAGGGTTCGATTCCCTTCACCCGCTCAAAAAGTGACAGAAATCACCACAAAATGTATAGTAATTTACATAAATGACAGAACTATTTACCCCTACGAAAAACAATCTTAAACTTAAAACTTATATCTATGATCAAAATAAAGAAAGTAACATTGGAATAGTTATCTGTCATGGGTTTACTGGGTCAAGCTCTGGTGCTTTTTATCCTCAGCTTTGCGAATTGCTATCTAAAAAATATTTTGTCTTAAGGTTTGATTTTCGCGGACAGGGTTTGAGTGATGGTAATTTTTATGACTCTTGTATTACTTTAGAGCTTGAAGATTTAGAAAATGTATTTAACTATATAAGGAATAATTATCCCCACAAAAACTTTGTATTACTTGGACACAGCTTTGGGGCAGCAATAGCTTTGTTATTTACCGCAGAACATCAGTCTGATTTATCTGGATTAATCTCTGTTTCAGGTGAGGGAGATCTTAAAAAGGCTGCTGAAATTGAATTTTCGCAAGAAGAACTAAAGCAACTTAATGAAAAAGGCGAGGTTAAAATAATTAATTGGTCTAAAGATGGAGAAAAAGATCTAATTGGATCACAGTATTTAGCAGATCTTAGCAATTATTCTACTAAAGATGCTGCCAGAAGGATAAAAGTTCCGATCTTGTTTATTCATGGAGATAGTGATGAAGTTATACCCTTTTCTAGAACTGAAGAGATTTTTGATTTAACATCGGCTCCTAAAGAAATGAAACTAATTGCAGAAGCCGATCACGTATATAATGCCTATACAGAGCAACCTTTAATTAGCAACTTATTTGGAATTATTGATAACTGGTTGAGAAAAACTTTTGATTCTTAAATGTTCCTTAAGAAGCTTAAGCTGCAAAACTAGATCTGGTTTGATATAGTTCTTCAGGCTAAATAGGTTCTAGCCAGTTACCGTTATCAGCTCAAAAAACTAAAGATGTGGACATTAAGTTGCTAGAAACGAGGTCTAGTGATATTATCCAGATCAATAAAGATAACTATATGAGTAAAGAAAATAGTGCAAATAATAACGCAGATGTTCAAGAGTTCCCACCTAATTTCTTTGAGTTGCAGAAATTAAATTGCAATATTGCGGAAGCATACTTGTATTTGTGGCAGACGTTTTTTACGCAAGATACATGGAAAGCTAAGTTGGCATTTGATAGCGAGTGTCAGCTTTTTCGAGATCTTGGTAAAGAGAAACAGGAACAAGTGTCCACGTCTATTGTTGAGGAATTGAACGATAGAAATGGTTATTATTTGGCTTATACATTCCCAGATTCGCTGTCAGCATTTTATTGGTGGACTAGTGGAGAATCTGTTAGAGTCATAGAGGAAGAATCGCCAGATAAATCGAGAGCAGAAGTGGTTGATGAAATATTGCAATCTGTGAGGGCAGGTCTAAAAGAGAAAACTAAACAGTTTGAAGAGTTCTTGGGCTCAGATAATTTTAAAAATGCTTTTACAATTAAAGTTGATTGGAAAACTGGAGAATATCAGATTCGTGATTTACCACTTGATGCTGGTGAGTTAATGTCAAAGTGGCAAGGTTGGTTTGGAGTCGGAGAAAGTGATGGTGGGGTGTAGTTCACTGGTAGAATGATTCCTTCCCTA